>JBDSLN010000241.1:0-3759 GCA_039916365.1 Vicinamibacteria bacterium | reverse complement strand
TGGCCGAGGGTGTCGTTGACCCGCTTCAGATGGTCCAGATCGGCGTAGAGAACCGCGATCGGCTCATTGTGGCGGCGCGCGCGGGCGAGTGCCAGGTTGAGCCGGTCGGCGAACAGCGTGCGGTTCGGGAGACCGGTCAGGGGATCGTGAAAGGCCTGAAACTCCAGCTCGGCCTCGGCATTCACGCGCGCGGTGATGTCGGAGAAGAAATTCAACGTCGCCGGGCGGCCATCCCACACAATCGAAACACCGCTCAGATTCATGTGGCGCGTTTCGCCATTCTTGCGGATGGTGCGGATCACATAGCTAGCGGGAAATGCCTCCCCCTTGAGCCGAAGGACCTGTCGATCGAGGGCCATCATCCGATCATCAGGATGGATGAACTGGACGAACGGCGTCGCGCGGATCTCCTCCGCGGTGTAACCGGTCGCCTCGATGACGGCGCGGTTGAAGAAGACCACATAACCATCCTGCGCGACGCCGATGGGCTCGGTCGCGTTCTCGAAGAGAAGGCGGTAGCGCTCCTCGGAACGTTCAAGCTCATCCGCGTACCGCACCAGATCGGACACGTCGGTCGCGGTGCCGGTCGTTCCCGTGACATCGCCTTCGGGCGAATGCTCGACCACGGCGTTGAAGCTTAGATGGACGGGCCGTCCGTCCTTGCGCACATGAACTGTCCGGTAATTAAACGCACGGTTGCCCGCCTTGACGCCTTCGAAGACGGTTAGGTCCTTCTCGGCCTGATCGGGGGTCATCAGGTCGGAGAGGAGCTTCCCCACCATCTCATCAGCGGTGTAGCCGTAGATCCGGCGCGCGGCCGCGTCGTTAACGAAGGTAAAGCGACCCGACGCATCGATCGACCAGATGAGTTCGTTCGATGTCTCGACCAGCCGCTTGTAGCGGTCGGTATCGATCAGCTTTCGGGCTTTGGAGGGCATAGTTAGGACTTTGAGAGTCCGGTTCCGGCGTTCGTGATCGGCAGCCCGTGGTGAAACTCTGCCCCCGCCCGGAACAGCCCCGCTCAACGTCCAGGTGGCCGGACGAGTTTCACCACACGCTGCCAAGCGTCAACGAAATTCGTTGAAGTGAGCATAGCCCGCCGATGGGCGGATGGCGAGACTTCGGCGAATCGATTTCGGCAGTTGGCGGGAAGGGCCTAGGCTTTTTTGACGATCTCGCGCACGAAAACCCAAGCGGTGTCATTGGCCTTGTTGTAGAAAAGCGTCACCGTGACATTTCGCGGGGCCATCTTGAAGTCGAAGAGATAGGGAAAGACTTCGTGCAATTCCTTCCGCTGCATTCCTTCGTGAAACTTCCCGGCGAATTCGCGGACGTTCGTGCAGGGCGCCACATCGTCGAAAAAATTGCGGCCGATCACACTCTCCGGCTTTCGTCCGGTGAGGCTCGCTTCGTACGTGTTGAACCGGAGAATCGTCCCCTTGATATCCAGCTGAATCGCGCCAAAGGGAAGGCTATTCAGCTCCTCGGCCTTCAGATGATCGACGCGCTCGAGTTCAGCGCGGGTGAAACCAGGTGAATCGTTGGTGGCCATGATGTTGGTTAATCCCTCGGCAAAGGTTGATCAGAAAACGGAATGGGCGGCAGAGCGGCCGGCCTGGCGCAGAGGAAGCCTTGCGCGAGGTCCGCGCCGTGCTCCCGGGCCCACCGCCACTCGCCTTCGGTCTCGACGCCTTCGACCACGCTCGTAGCTCCCACGTCGCGCGCCAGCTCGAGAAGCTTTTCGACCACGACCGCTTTGTACGGGTCCAGGTCAATCCCGCGGATAAGCTCCATGTCGAGCTTCACGAAGTCCGGTCGTAAGCGGGCGAGGAGGTTGAGCGAACTGTAGCCGGCACCCAGATCATCCAGGGCTACCCGAAAGCCGCTGCGCCGATAGAAGGAAAGAATTCCCAGCAGGTGATCCACGTCTTTCACCTGATCGCTCTCCGTCACCTCAAACACGAATCGGGACGGGTCGAGCCCAGCAGTCGCCACGGCGCTGACCGTCGAACGAAGACAGAAGGCCGGATCATAGACAGAGTTGGGCGTGAAGTTGATGAAGACGTTCGTCTCCACTCGCTTGGCGACCACGGCGTCAATGCACGCCAGCCGGGCCGAGCGATCCAACTGGAAAATGACGTTCGCGTCGCGCGCGGCATGGAAGATGGCGCTCGGAGAAATCAGGGAACCATCAGGCTCAAGGCCACGCAGAAGGCCCTCATAGGCAAACGGCTCCGTCGGCCTGGCGAAGCTCACGATGGGCTGGAAGTGTGTCTCGATCCTGCCCTCTCGCAACATTTCGATCACCCAATCACCGCTGGCGCGCGAGACGAAGGTCTGCAAGGATTCAAAGCGGAACAGATCATCCAGGGACGGCACGGCCCCCGCAGGCAGCAGCAACGACTTGCCATCCGTCAGCTCGAGTCGGGACAGCGCCCCGGAGAGACTCACCGCGAGGCGTCGGGCATCTCCTTGTCCAAGAACGAGACCAATCACGCCGGCGGGCGCCTGGGCCGACTCGAATTCAAGGCGATGGACCAGGCTCTGGAGCTTCGTGAGCGCGTGTCCCGGAGGGGGGGCGATAAAGAGCGTGCCCTGCTGCAAGGGAGCGGGCAGATCCTCACAGCGCTGGCACCCCTCGGGCAATCCACGCGCGATCGGACCAGTCTTGCCCGTAACACCGAGATTCGCAGTCTGAGACGGCTTCACTTGGGGAGGATAGACACACGCAGGCTGGAGCGTCAAATACGTGAACAGATAATGAACAGATTGCGCCGCCACCAAAGCGCGATGGGGTATGGAGCTCAAGCCCCCCATCTCAACGCTAGCGCAGGCGGAATTTACTTCCGCCGGAGCGCGGGGGTATGGGGGGCTCAAGCCCCCCATCTCAACTACGGATAGATGCGGTACAGCATGCGCGGGAAGGCGATGGTTTCGCGCAGGTGGTCGATGCCGCAGAGCCACGTCACGAATCGCTCGACGCCGAGCCCGAAGCCGGCATGAGGCATCGAGCCGTATTTGCGCAGGTCGATGTACCAACGGAACGCTTCCTCGGGAAGGCTGTGTTCGTGAAGACGTTTCAGAAGGAGATCGGGATCGGAGATGCGCTCGCCGCCGCCGACGATTTCGCCGTAGCCCTCAGGCGCCAGGATGTCGGCCGAGAGTGAGTACTTCGGATCGGTCGGATCGGGCTCCATATAGAAGGCCTTGATGGCCGACGGAAAACGATGGACGATGATCGGCTGGTCGAACGACTCGGCAAGCACGGTTTCGTCAGTGCCGCCAAAGTCGCTTCCCCATTCCGTCTTGGAACCCTTGTCGCGAATGATCTTGATCGCGTCGTCGTAGTGGACCCAGGGGAACGGCGCTTTGACTTTCTCCAGACGCGTGATGTCGCGACCGAGGCGCTGCAATTCGAGCGGTCGCGTCGAAAGCACCTGCTTGATGGCGTAGCAGATCATGTTCTGCGCGACTTCGAACGCGTCGGCGAGATGGGCGAAGGCCATCTCGGGTTCAAGCATCCAGAACTCAGTGAGGTGGCGTCGGGTCTTGGACTTCTCCGCGCGGAAGGTCGGGCCAAAGCAGTAGACGCGGCCATGTGCCGCCGCATTCGCTTCGTTGTAGAGCTGGCCGCTCTGGGTCAGATACGCGGTGCCTTCGTCGAAGTACGGCACGCCGAACAGAGTCGTGGTGCCTTCGCAAGCCGCCGGCGTGAAGATCGGGGTATCAACCAGCGTGAAGCCCTGATCGTCGAGGTAG
>JBDSLN010000240.1:0-30616 GCA_039916365.1 Vicinamibacteria bacterium | reverse complement strand
CCGCGAGCGCAGGTCGTTGGATCGGCCGCGAGCCCGCGTCGGGCCGTAAAAGAATACGAGCAGAGCGACCGCGATCATCGCCGTGGCCGAGGCGAGCAGGATCAAAGCGCGGAATCCCGACTCAAATCTAGGCCTCGGTCCGCGCGCCGTCGTCGTCCTTCGACCGCATCCGCACAGTCAGAACCGGACAGGTGGCCGCCCGGACGACGTGATGTGCATTGGATCCGAAGAGCAGGTGTTCGATGACGCCGTGCCCCTGGGCGCCGATCATGATGAGGTCGGTTGGCTCGGTTGCTGCCATCGTGAGTATCTCTTTGTAGGCCCGGCCGACCTTTGCCTTCGGCTCTATCTCAACGCCCCTGGCATCCACGCTTGCGATGAGCTGTTGAAGGCGCTCAACCGCATGGCGCTCCAGTCCCGGATTTGATGGATCGGCGCCGAGCGCCCCGTACTCAACGGCTTTGACGTCGGGGAATCGCTCGATCACATGCAGCAACGTCACCTTGGCCCCGTTTCTTGAAGCGATGGCAATCGCCGTCTCAAAGGTTTGATTCGAAGTCTCCGAGAAATCGGTGGCACACAGGATGTGAGCGATCCGTCCTGGTGTCAGCGACGTCGGCCCTCCTTCGTGCCTCACGCTCATGACGGCGCAAGGGAGAGAACGAATCAGCTTTTCGGCCACGGATCCGAGAACAAGACGATGCAAACCTCCATGTCCGTGGCTTCCGAGAACGACTAGGTCCGAGGGCTTCTCTTTCGCCGCGACCAGGATCTCCGTCCAGGGAGTGCCGCTGCGGATTTCGGTCTCGTGATCAATGCCGGCGTCTCGCGCCGGCTGAAGAAAGCGCTGCATCTCTGCTTCAACCGCCTGCCGAACGTCCGGCGTCAGGATCCACGAATCCGATGCGTAAACGGATTCTCCCCGGAGGAAGACTTCCGGGATGACATGAATGACCTTGAGGTGCGCGTGGAACGACTGCGTCAGCGCGATCGCGTGTCGGAGCGCCTGACCGGAGAAAGGAGAGAAGTCTGTCGGGCAGAGGATGTGGTCGATCCTGGCGGTGCTCATTTCTTGGCGCCGAAGTAGTTGCGAACCTTCGCGGCGATCTGCGGATCCGTCATCTTGTCCGCCGTCTCCACGGCGACGATGCGTTCCGCGTGGCCCTTGCTCTCGATACGCTTCTGGAACTCGCCTTTCGCTTCACCCGGACCGAAGAGCAGGATCGATTCGCTTGCTCCCAGGCGTTGGATCACTTCGTCGTAGTACTTGTCGAGGTGCCCCGCGATCTTGCGGTCATGCTGGTCGTCAGGAGACGCATCCTCCGACGACAGACCAGCGACGCGTTCATGTCGCTCGACTCCGGATTCCATACGCTCCGTGCGCTCGCCTTCGTCGCCGAGGAAAATCAGAATCGCTTCACGATGATCGATCCAAACGCCTGCTTGTTTAGTCATTCGATCTTCAGCTTGCGCCGCCCACGTCGTCAGGTCTGTTCGATGGCGAACATCTCCCGAACGTGCCGGATTCAGTGAGGCTGCGTCGGAGCGGCGAGGTGAAGCGCGATCTGTTCGTCTTCCTGTGGAGGCAGGACCTGGACCGCGCAGTGAGACGCGGCCGAGTGAATTCGATCGCTACGTCGTCACGCGGTAGAGCCCGAACTTCAGCGACGACGAGCCGGAGTTCAGTGCGAGAACGTGTTTGGCGCCCCCTTCCTCCATCACGAGCGGCTTCGTCTCTGCCATCCGGTTTTCGCGGCCTCGAGAAGGAGGAGCAGGAGCATGCTCGAGGCCAGCGCGATCGCCAGCGGGCCGGCGCGCGGCGTCTGAAAATGGAGGAGGACCCTCGCCCGCGGCCAGAGAAGGGACAGGGACATCATCAGGAACACCGCAGGCAACACGCGGACGAGCGCCTGGTTTGGTTGCGTCACGGCGATGATCAGCGAGCCGCTGAAAGATCGATTCGCGAAGATGAGTGCCACGATGTTCAGAACCAGCGCGAAGAAGGTCAAAGCGCGCACTTCATCCGCGGGCATACCGCGGTTGAGAGCCGTGACGAAGATCCCTGCCACGATCGCGAACGCAACCGCGCCCTGAACGACGCTCCACAGAATCATCGAACGGCCGAACAGCGGCGTCGCCGGATCGCGGGGCGGGCGGCCCATGATGTCCTTCTCTTCGGTTTCTGCTTCGAAGACGAGCGAGCAGACGGGATCGATGACCATCTCCAGCAGGGCGATGTGCACCGGGCCGAAGAGGATGGGGAGGCCGAAGGGAAGTGGGAGAAGCGCCAGTCCCGCGATCGGAACATGCACCGCGAAGATGAATCCCATGGCCTTCTGAAGATTGTCGAAGATCCTGCGACCCAAACGGATCGCCTTCACGATCGAACCGAAGTCATCGTCGAGAAGGACCATCGACGAAGCCTCGCGAGCCACGTCGGTGCCGCGACCGCCCATGGCGATGCCGATGTGCGCCGCTTTCAATGAAGGCGCGTCGTTGACTCCATCGCCGGTCATGGCGACGACCTCGTGGTTCGCCTTGAGCGCCCGGACGATGCGCAGTTTTTGCTCCGGCAGCACACGCGCGAACACCGTGGCCGTGCGGACCTTCAGAGCCAGTTCCTCATCGCTCATCTTCGCCATCGCCTCGCCCGTGAGCACTTCATCGGCGAAGAATCCCGCCTGGCGCGCGATCACCTGAGCGGTGGTGGGGTAGTCGCCCGTGATCATCACAACTCGTACGCCCGCCGAGCGGCATGCATTGACCGCGTCGGGCACGCCCGGGCGAAGCGGGTCGGCCAGTCCGACGAGGCCGACGAGCGAGAAGACGAAGTCGGTCTGCGATTCCGGGAGGGTCAATCCGTCGAAGGACCCGCGCGCCACCGCGAGAACGCGCATTCCCTGCCCGGCCAGGTTGTTCACCCCAGCATCGAGCGCCGTCCGCGCTTCAGGAGCGAGTCGACACAGGCGGGCGATGGCTTCCGGCGCGCCTTTGGCGGCGACAGTCAGGGCCGCTCCGGCCGCGGGCTTCCAGACGTGGGTCATCGCGAGTAGTTCGGGTCGAAGTCCGTATTCGCGTAGCAACGTCGACGTCGCTCCCGGCAGAATGGCCTCCGGAAGGCGCTCCTTTTGAAGCGATTGAAACGCAAGCTCCATGGGATCGGTCGGATGCAGCGCGCTGCTCAATATGCCGAACTCCAGCACGGTTTGAAAATCCGCGGACGGTGCGCCCTTGTCGCTCGCGGGTCTGAAAGCGTCTCCGCCCGGAAGGCGGAGCTCGGCGATGATCATCCGGTTCTGCGTGAGCGTTCCCGTCTTGTCGGTACAGAGAACGGTCGCGGATCCCAATGTCTCTATGGCCGTGGCGCGTCTGGCGAGCACGCGTGCTTGAGAGATGCGCCAGGCGCCCATCGCCATGAAAACGGTCAGGACGAGGGGCAGTTCCTCGGGCAGCATCGACATGCCCAGCGCTATGCCCGCGAGCACCGCGTCGAGCCAGCCGCCGCGCATCGTTCCGTAGAGCACGACCGCCAGAAGGCTGACGGTGCCTCCGACTGCCCCGAACATCCGGACGAGGGCGCGGGTCTCGGTCTGAAGCCGCGGGGTCTCACTGACGAGCGAGCTCAGGCTCTGACCGATTCTGCCGATCTCGGTTGCGGATCCGACCTCGGAAACTTCCGCGACACCCAGGCCGCGCACGACCAGCGAGCCCGAGAATACGAACGGCAGATCATCGCCGCCAGGACGAACGGCGAAGATGGATTCACCGGCCGTGGTCGCGACCTTGCGCACGGCCACCGACTCGCCGGTCAAAAGCGATTCGTCCGTCTGGAGATCGTGGCTCTCCACGAGGCGCGCGTCGGCGGGGACACGATCGCCTTCGACGAGGGCGATGAAATCGCCACGCACGACCTCGCGTCCCGCGATGCGCTTGCGCTCGCCATCACGGATCACCAGAGCCCGCGGACTGGAGAGGTCTTTGAGCGCGGAGAGGACCTTCTCCGTCCGGATCTCCTGGATGACCGTAATTCCGACCGACAGCGTCGCGAAAGCGAGCAGGATCAGCGCTTCTGTCCTGTCTCCAAGGACGAGGTACACCGCGCCCGCGCCGAGGAGCAGGGCCAGCATGGGCTCCCGCACAACCTCGCCAATGATCCTGAACGGCGTTCGGTGATCGGATTGCGGAAGTTCGTTGAAGCCCTCGGACAGCAGACGCGCCTGAGCATCCGTCTCGCTGAGACCGCGCAGGCTCGTCCCGTTCACGGCGTGAGCCAGTCGCGGACTTCCGGACGATCTTCTCCGTGCGCGCCCACGTGAAGGCGGTGGCGTTCCATCGTGCTCCAGTAACTCGCCGTCGCTTTCCACTTCGCGTGCTGATTCACCATCGAGTCGACGATGTGAATGGATGCTTCGTAGCAGGAAAAAAGCCCGTCGCGACCGGTGAGCAGATAGCCTTCGAGCCAGCCCTGGCAGAGATGCTCGCTCAGCAATTCCATGACGCGACCCCGGGAACTCAGATGGGTATCGACGTCGTCCAACGCCGCCATCCACTCCTTGCCGGACACGTCTTACACCGCATCCAGCCGATTCGACGCCGTTTCATTTGGACCGAAGAGACGGAAGTTCTGAGTGTCGAGATTGTGGCTCATCACTTCGCGGAGGAACGTTCCGAGCACAGTGAGTCGCTCATGGTGCCTGCATCCTGGGCACAGGCTCCACCAAAGCGTCCCCAGACGTCTGTTCGATGCCGAACGCTCAGCCTGCGCTGGAAGGTCCTGCTACCGGTCCTCGACCTGACAGGCTTCGGCTGGAGGCTTTGAGCCCGGGATCGTGCTGACCACGACCGCGGTCAGGATCAAAGCACCACCCATCAGGGTCTGGCTGGACAGTGTCTCCGCGTAGAGGAGATGGCCGAAGATCACGGCCACCAGCGGATTGACGTACGCGTACGTGCCCACGATGTGCGACGGCAGGATGTTGCGTGTGTAAGCGAATGCGGTGAAACCGATGATCGACCCGAACACGGCAAGGAACATCACGCCGGCCCATGCGCTGAGCGGAGCCCGGCTGACGCGGCCCCAGTCCTCGCGGTAGAGGATCGATTGAAGCAGGAGGAACAGCCCGCCCGAGGTCATCTCCAGGCCCGAAGCCATCACGACGGGTAGCCGGTCTTTCAGAGTCTTTGCCTTCAGGAAACCAATCGTCCAGCAGATGGACGCAGCCTGAACGGCGAGCAGGGCAGCCAGAGGGGTACCGGTTCCGCTAAATGAAACGTCGCCTTTCGCGGACGCGATCAGGAAGACGCCGATGAGCCCGACCACCACGCCCATCACCACCGGCATCCTTAACGACGAGCCCCGACTCGAGAACGCCTCCGCCAGCGTCAGCCACAAAGGAAAGGTTGCGACCAGCAGCGCGGTGGTGCCACTGGGGATGCTGCGCTGCGCCCACATGATGAGTCCGTTGCCGATGCCCATCAGAAGAATTCCCACGATCGCCGCGTTGATCCACTGCTCACGGGTCGGCTTCTTCCACTGGCCACGGAGGGCGAGGTACGCCAGAAGCGAACCTCCGGCGATCAGGTAGCGCATCGCTGCGGCGACGAAGGGAGGCATATGAGCCACCACCGCACGGATGCCGACATACGTGGCGCCCCAGACGATGTAGACGACACCGAGGCCGATGTAGGCGAGGGTTCGTTCGCGCGACGCGGAGGAGGTTGGGCTCACAAGCAACCCCGGACTTTATTCCAGTCACCCGCATGGACCCTTTAGACTTCCGAGTCTCAAGCACTTTTCTGGAGGTCGTTGGTCCATCTTGGCTATGTCAAAAAAGAACGTTCGCGCGAAGGCCGCACAGCCTTCCCTCTTTGACGCGAACGCAGACGAAGTAGAAACAGGGGCGGTCGAGATCGCCCCGGCTGAGACGGAAGCGCCAGAACCTCCCCCCGTCCTTGCAGACGAAGACGACTCGGCGATCGAGGTGGAGCCTGTGCCCGTTCGCAAGGCGCCCGCCCGTCGCGCCACCGCCGAAAGTCTGGCCGAGAAGCAGCGCGAGATCTCCGTCTCTGAGTTCTTCGTCAAAAACCGCCATCTCCTTGGCTTCGACAACAAGCAGAAGTCGTTGCTCACCGCGGTGCGCGAGTGCGTCGACAACTCGCTCGACGCCTGCGAAGAAGCGGGCATCCTTCCCGACCTCCGGATTGAAATCCTCGAACTGGCGGAAGATCGGTACCGGATCGCGGTGGAAGACAACGGCCCCGGTATCGTCAAGGCGCAGATCCCCAAGGTCTTCGGCAAGCTCCTCTACGGTTCGAAGTTCCATCGCCTGAAGCAACAGCGCGGCCAGCAGGGGATCGGCGTGTCCGCGGCCGGCATGTACGGCCAGCTCACCACCGGCAAGCCAGTGGTGATCGTGTCCCGTACCTCGCCGCAGACGCCGCCTCATCTTTTTGAGGTCACCGTCGATACGCGGAAGAACCAGCCGCTCGTCCTCAAGGAAGAGAAGACCGAGTGGGACAAGCAGCACGGCACGCGGGTGCAGATCGAGCTGGAAGCGAGCTACAAGAAGGGTCGTCGCAGCGTTGATGACTACGTCGAGCAGACGGCGCTCTCCAACCCTCATTGCCAGGTCATCTACACGGCACCCGGTTGCGAGACCATCACCTACGAGCGCGCGGTTCACGAGCTTCCGGAAGAGGCGAAGGAGATCAAGCCTCATCCGTACGGTGTCGAACTTGGCCGCCTCATGCGCATGTTCCAGGACTCTCAGGAGAAGCACATCTCGACTGCGCTCAAGACCGACTTCTCGCGCATGACGCCAAGTGTGGTCAGCGAGATCTTGAAGATCGCGGGTGTCTCCGAAAAAGCGCGTCCGCGCGATCTGGAAACACCAGCCATCGAGCGCATCCACAAGGCGTTCGGAAAAGTGAAGATCATGGCGCCGCCGACCAACTGCCTTTCGCCGGTCGGCGAAGAGGCGTTGCTCAAGGGTTTGCGCGCGCGACTCAAAGCCGACTTCTACGATGCGGTCACGCGTCCGCCCGCGGTGTACCGCGGCAATCCGTTCCAGGTCGAAGTGGCGCTGGCGCACGGCGGCGGCTTGCCGAGCGACGAATTGATCGAGCTGTTCCGTTTCGCGAATCGCGTGCCTCT
This sequence comes from Vicinamibacteria bacterium, assembly GCA_039916365.1. GTDB lineage: Bacteria > Acidobacteriota > Vicinamibacteria > Fen-336 > JAGNNV01 > JAGNNV01. The sequence goes on along the minus strand of JBDSLN010000240.1, from coordinate 23,463 downwards.
CCAGTATCAGGCGTCGGCCTGCGCGATCACCAAAGCGGCCTTGAGCATCGACTGGCGCAGCTACGGCATGCAGATGTCGAAGGGCGCCTTGCCCTCGGGTCCGATGGTCCTGATGGTCCACATCGCGTCGGTGTGGGTTCCGTTCACGTCCGAATCGAAGGAAGCGATTGCGCACTACACTGAGATCGTCAAAGAACTTCGTCTGGGACTGATGGAAGTGGGCCGCCGTCTTGGCATCCACATCCGCCGCGGCAAGCGCGAACAGGCTGAAGCGAAGAAGCGCGGCTACATCGACAAGTTCATTCCGCACATCGGCATCGCCCTCAAGGAGATCCTTGGCCTCAAGGACACGGAGCAGGACCGAGTCGTCGCGAACCTGCGCACCGTGTTGGAACGCAGCCGCGAGAACATGGTGTAGCCAGCGCATCCGGGTATGCGGGAAGGCTTCGAGAGACGGCCGGATCAGCACTTTTCTGAGATCATCAGTTCATGAAGACCATCGTGGGTTTGGTGCAGATGCGCTGTACCGATGACGCAGCCAAGAATCAGGCCGCCGCCGAGAAAGGTATCCGCGAGGCGGCGAAAAAGGGTGCTCGCATCGTGTGCCTTCCCGAGCTTTATCTAGGCCATTATTTCTGCCAGACCGAGGATCACTCGCAGTTCGCGCGCGCCGAGGCGATTCCCGGCCCCTCGACGAAGAAGCTCGGCGCTCTCGCGAAGTCGCTGAACATCGTGATCCTCGGCTCGCTCTTCGAACGCCGCGCCGCCGGCCTGTATCACAACACGTCCGTGGTCATGGACACGGACGGCAAGCTCGCGGGCATGTACCGCAAGATGCACATCCCCGACGATCCTCTCTATTACGAGAAGTTCTACTTCACGCCCGGCGACCTTGGCTTCAAAGCGATCGACACGAGGTACGGCAAAGTCGGTACCTTGATTTGCTGGGATCAGTGGTACCCCGAGGCCGCCCGCATGACCGCCCTTCTGGGCGCTCCGATTCTTTTCTACCCGACGGCGATCGGCTGGCATCCGAGCGAGAAGAAGGAATGGGGCGAGGCGCAGGTCACCGCCTGGCAGACTATGCAGCGATCTCACGCCATCGCGAACGGCGTGTATGTGGTGGGCGTGAACCGCGTCGGTCACGAGGGCGACAAGAAGGCGGGCATCGAGTTCTTCGGGTCGTCGTTCATCTTCGATCCCTACGGCCGTCAGCTCGCCATGGCCTCGCACGACCAGCCCGAAGTCGTGGTGGCGGAGATCGACACCAAGAAGGTGGAGACCGCGCGTCAGCACTGGCCGTTCTTCCGCGATCGCCGCATTGATGCGTATGGCGGACTCACTCAGCGCCATCTCGAAAAGCCGTGAGCGCCTCCACTCTTGCTCGCCGCGGGTACTCCATGCCCGCCGAGTGGACGTCGCATGAAGCGACCTGGATCGCCTGGCCCCACGAAACGAAAGACTGGCCCGGCCGCTTCGCGCCCATTCCCTGGGCCTACGGAGAGTTGGTTCGTCTGCTGTCGCGCAACGAGCGCGTTCGCATCCTTGTCGGAGACGTGGCGCTCGAAAAGAAAGCGCACGCGGTTCTCACCAAGGTGGGTGTGGATCTCGCGAAGATCGACTTTTACCGGGTTCCCACCGATCGCGTGTGGACGCGCGATTCGGGCGCGATCTTCGTGACGAACAAGCGCGGCGAGCGGATCGCGACGCATTGGAAGTTCAACGGCTGGGCGAAGTATCCGAATCACAAGCGCGACGATGCTGTTGCAGCGAAGATCGCAAAGGCGCTGAAGACGGAGGAGCACCGTGTTCTCGTGGGCGAGCGGGAGATCGTCCTTGAAGGTGGCGCGATCGAAGTCGACGGAGCGGGTCTTCTGATGGCCACGGAAGAGTGTCTTCTCTCGAATGTGCAGGCGCGGAATCCGGGCCTTGGCCGCGCGGGAACGGAGAAGGTTCTTGCGGATACGCTCGGCGTCAAGCGCGTGATCTGGCTCGATCGCGGCATCGTGGGCGACGACACGCATGGCCACATCGACGATCTCGCCCGCTTTGTCGCACCCGGCCGTGTCCTTCTCTGTCAGGAAAAAAATGAAAGCGACGAGAACTACGCCCTGCTCCGCGACAACCTCGAACGACTCAAGACTGAGAAGGTCGAAGTCATTCCGCTGCCGATGCCTGCCGCGGTCTTCTTCGATAGGCAGCGTCTGCCTGCGAGTTACGCGAACTTCTACATCGCCAACGGCGTCGTGATCGTGCCGACCTTCAACGACCCGATGGATCGCATAGCACTTGGCATCCTTGCCGACTGCTTCCCGGATCGGGAGGTCGTGGGTTTCCACGCCGTCGACTTCGTGTGGGGACTTGGCACGGTTCACTGCGCGACCCAGCAGGAACCGAAGAAGCTCTGATTTGTGCTAGTCCTCGTCCTCGTCCTCGTCGTCTGAGTAAACGCTGAAACCTTCTGCCCAATCGGGCGGAAGCTTGGGGCGAGCCAATGGTTCGCCGGTGAACGGCGGGCCTGAGGGCGTTGGGCCGGTGCTCATTTCTGAGAGATCGGGTGCGCCCGTGAACTGGCCTGCATAGCGCGCCTTCCAACGTTTCACCGCGCGGCTCTCGCCCATGGCGTCGATGGATTCCACCCACGCGTCGCGCAAGTCCGGTCGGGGCTTTCGCAACTCTGAGAGGACGAATTGTCTCGCGGCGCCGAACTCGAGATCCGCTTCGGTCGATCGGGGCACGCGAGCGAGAAGCCCAGCGCAGTGGCCGGCTCCCAACAACGCAAGTCCGAGCGACGCGAAGCCGCTCAGAGGTTTGTTGGGGGAGAGAGCAATGGCCGCGCCGAGCACGCCAAGCACCACGACGGGAAGCAGTAGGGCCCACGTCCCGCGCCGATGAGTTGACGAACCCATGGGCCAAACCTGAAGGATGAGGTAGCCGGGCAGGAGGCTCGCGAAGAGGGGAAAGGGGTCGGAAAGCGTCTGCTCCGTCAGGCTCTTCACCATGGCCGCGATGCCCGCCGCCATCATGGCCAGATGAAGCGCCGCCCACAGCGGCCGCCTCTTCGCCACCCGCGCCGGCATCGCTTCTTGAAAAGCTTCGTCCAAAGTCGCCTGCGGATTGAACGACTTGCCACGGTAGCGGTCCTGAATCGTTTCACTCGAGATCGTGTCCGATGACCCGAAGATCTTCGCGATGAGTTCGCGTTCGATGGGACGCAGCTTGTCGCGCGTGGTGGTCAGGCGCATGCTCATCTTCGCGTTGTCATCGTCGGTCTCCGCCTGATCGACGGTGATCGACAGTTTCTTCTCCGCGGCCATGCGACCGAGGAAATCGGCCAGAGGCGGCGCTCCCGACGACCATCCGGATTCCGCGGCCACCAGCTCGCTCGGTACGCTTGCGATCCGTCGCTCGAACAGCGCGCGGTCTGGATGGGGCCCGCGCACGAACACGCGGTTGGAGAGGACGAAGAAGAGGAGAAGCCCGAGTCCAAGGAGGAGAGGCGCGATCACCGCCCCCACCCTCAAAAGCGCGTTCTGGACGTTCACGGCTGCCGGGCGCCCGGCCGGGAGATATTGCAGAACGTGAGTCACGCGATAGTCAACCTCGGGTGTCGCGACACCCGTTGGCCGTTCCTTGTCGAGAAGCACCCAGGAATCGTCGTATTCGAGGCGGTAGTTCAGTTCGCCGATCGGACCAGCGGTGCCGATCGAGGGAAAGACCACGTCGTGATCGAGCCGATAGTTGCGCGCAAGCCCGGGCGACGCATCCTTCCACGCCGCGATCACTTCGCTCGCGCGGGTCAAGGGGTTTCGAAACATCGTCTCCGACTCGAGAGGACGGGGGCCTCCGGCCAGATCCCAAGCAGGCGTCAGGCCACTCACGAGCTGGTATTCGATGACTAGTTTCCGCGGAGTTCGATCCGGGAAAGGCGGATCGCTTTCGCCGCGCAGGTAGATCTGAAGGCCCCAGAAGTAGGTGCTATAACAATCGGCGCACTTGTCCGTGGTGTCCTTGAGTGGAATTCGCGAACCGTCGGCGGCCAAACGGAAGACGCCGTGCACCGAGGCGGCTTGGTCGGGCCCGAAGTTCATGCTGCGCAGGATGTAGTCGTAGGACCCGCCGACCGTGAACTCATGCGTCTCCGAAACCTCGACGCTGCCGTCGTTGCCCAGGTGCGTGACCACATTGAGCCGACTCCAGCGAAGCTCGTCCTCGGCGGCAGCGTTTGTCGCAAGCAGCAGTCCGATCAGCAGCAGTCCCGCGCGCCTCATTGCTACGGCCTAAACGTCAGGGTGAAGATGTAGCCGAGATTGTGTTCAGAGCGGATCCGATAGGTCGGGGCGATCCGAAAAGCACCGGTGGGAAGGCTGGCAACGGATGATCCGATGACCACGGTGTGCGAATCGTCGCGGAGTTGACCGATCACGGCTCCGAGTCCGATACGGGTCAGGAATGCGTTGCGGTCGGCCACGGTGACACTGCTGAGATCGATTTGTCCAGCGAGCGGATTTGCACGCAGCTCACCCGACGGAAGAGGACGAAGGTGGTCCAGCAATGAAGCGGAGAGCTCGAAACGGCCAAAGTGTTTGTGCACTCCGACCATCAGGTCGAGAGGCGAGACCGCATCGATGCGCTGGTCGCCGACGAACTCCTTGGTCATGCGTGCTTCCGCCGCCAGCGCCAGGCTTTCCGTCAGCGGCCTCAGATACGCGAGTCCAACGTCGAGACGATTGCCGATGGGAAGTTTGGTCTCGACCGTCGTCACCGTGCTGCCGGAGATACTGAACGACCGATCAGGCAGAGAGCCGTTGCCGGCCAGCGTGAAGCCGACGCGCCCGTGAGCCGTTCCACCCAGAACCTCACGCGAAGCAAGGCCCGCCACCAGAAAGTCGAGGCTGCCTGAACTGCTTCCAGACCTCAGTGCGTTGATGCTTCGTGCCATGGGGATGACGATGGCGCCCGATACGCCGAGAGCGATGCCTTCTGTCCGGAGCGTGCGGGTTGCTCCCACGGTGGTTGTGCCGGGGATGAACGCATCGAAGGAAGCCCTGCCGCGTTTGTCCAAGTAAGGATGCTGGCCGTTGAACGCGTTTGGAATCCGCTGGATGGAGCTGATGAAGATCAGGTCGCGTGGAGAAGAAGGAATGGCAGGCGATTCGGGAAGTGCTACGACGCGATCCGCCACGATGTCGGTGAAGACTTCGGTCTTCTCCCCGAGCTGGAATCGGAAGCGGAATCCCACATCGAAGATGTCGATTCCCTGAGGATCGCGGTCGCGATCATCCACGTAGAAGTCGGCAGCGAATGCGCGCGTCTTTGCCCTCGTCAGTGTCTGGAAGGACGCCGGTCGAAAGACGTTGTCCGACTGGGCGAGCGCGCTGCCGGCATCGAGGGCCAGCCAAGCCGCCATGGACAGAGAAGAAACACGGCGGAAGAAGCGTGAGATCAAATCCAAAGTCCTTTCGCGCCGTCCGCGATGTACTGCACCGCGAGAGCCGCGAGCAGCACGCCGAGGATGCGGGTGACGACGTTGACGCCGGTGTGGCCGAGCAGCTTGAATAGCCATTCGGCGAGGCTGAGCGAAATGTACGCAATGACCGAAACGAGCGCGATGCTGCCGTACACCGCACCTTGTGCTGCCGGATCGTGATTGCCCGCGAGAATCATCACTCCCGCAAGGGCACCCGGTCCGGCAAGAAGAGGGATCGCTAGCGGAAAGACGCTGATGTCGGGCCGAACGCGCGCTTCGGCCGCTTCTTCCTCCGTCTCCCGTTCCAGCTGCGCGAACACCATGTCGCTCGCGATCTTCAGAAGCAGTAAGCCGCCCGCGACCCGGAAGGCGTTGAGGGTGATGCCGAGATGACTCAGGATGGCTGAACCGAAGAGCGCGAAGGAGAACAGCACGCAGGCCGCTACCAGCACGGCCTTGCGCGCGATCACCCGACGCTCCTCTCGAGAACGCGTTCCGGCAAGGCCCAGGAAGATGACGGCGACGCCGATGGGATCGACCACGACGAAGAGCGTGAGAAAGCTCTGGAGGATCGAATCGGGAAACATGGCTCCGCGATTATCGCCTCGCGCGGCACGATTCCAACGCGCCTCGTGATCGCGGTCTTCCGTGAGATAACTAACGACATGATCGCGAGATAACCTTGGCCGCCCTTCTCATGACCGAGCTGACTCTTCGCCCTATCAAGTCCGTCCTCATTGCCAATCGCGGTGAGATTGCCGTTCGCATCATCAAGACCTGCCGGGCCATGGGGATCGAGACCATCGCGGTGTACTCGGAGGCTGATGCGTCGGCGCTTCACGTCCGCGAAGCCGATCGCTCGGTGTTGATCGGCCAAGCGCCGTCGTCCGAGTCGTATCTGAGCATCGACCGCATCCTGGCCGCCGCCCGGCAGACTGGCGCTCAGGCGATCCATCCGGGATACGGATTTCTGTCTCAGAACGGAGACTTCGCGGACGCGTGTGAAGCGGCGGGCGTCGTCTTCATCGGTCCGAAGGGCGATGTTCATCGACTGATGGGCGACAAGAAGGCGGCGCGTCAGCAGGTCCAGCGTTTCAATGTTCCGGTGGTTCCCGGATACGACGGAGACGATCAGCAGGACGCGCGCCTCAGCGCGGAAGCCAGCCGCATCGGGTTCCCCTTGATGATCAAGCCTTCGCGCGGAGGTGGTGGCAAAGGGATGCACGTCACCAATAGCTCGGCCGAGTTCGAAGCCATCCTTCCACGCGCGCGTCGTGAGTCGCAGTCGAGTTTCGGCAGCGACATCCTGGTGCTTGAGCGCTTTGTGCAGAAGCCGCGTCACATCGAAGTCCAGGTGCTCTTCGACGCGCACGGCCACGGCGTTCATCTCTTCGAGCGTGAATGCTCGGTGCAGCGCCGGCATCAGAAGGTTCTCGAGGAAACGCCTTCGGTCGCTCTCGACCCGGGCCTTCGTCAGAAGCTGTGCGCCGCCGGAGTCTCTGCCGCGGCGGCCTCGAACTACACCAACGCGGGCACGGTTGAATTCCTGCTTGATCCCGTCGGCGATTTCTACTTCCTTGAGATGAATACGCGCCTTCAAGTCGAGCATCCGGTCACCGAGATGACCCTGGGTCTCGACCTTGTTCGCCTGCAGATCGAGGTGGCGGAGGGCAGAGTCCTGCCCTTCAAACAGGAAGACTTGATCCCGCGCGGGCATGCGATTGAAGCGCGCCTGAACGCCGAGGATCCGCGTCGCGGGGACGCGCCTTCCCCAGGCTCCGTGCTTCACTTTGAGGCGCCCCGCGGGCCGTTCGTGCGCTGCGATTCCGGTGTCGCGTCGGGCAGCGTGGTTCCCGAGTTCTACGATCCGATGATCGCGAAAATCATCGTCAGCGGTCCGAACCGCGATGCCGCGCGCGCCGCGTTGATCGCCGCTATCCGAGAGACCGTCGTGCTCGGCATCGCCACGAATCGGGAGAAGCTCATTCAGATTCTGGAGAGCGAACAGTTCAGCTCTGGCGGGATTCATACGGGTGTGCTCGATGAGATCGGGCCGCTGCCTGGGGAAGTTCCTCCTCCCGCCGAGGATCTCGCGCTTATTCTGGCGGCTCTTGAAGCGACGACTCCAGCCGCAACGTCTGCGGTGCCCGGGAAGTCGGCTACCGCCTTCGATCCGTGGGCGTCCACCTCCGCGTGGAGGCTGTCATGAAGTTCAAGCACGGAAGCCAGACCCACAACGTCGTCCGCAAGTCGGAAGGCGTGTTCGATGTGGACGGCGTGTCGGTGCAGGCGACGGTTGCGCGCTCCGGCGACGGACGATTCGATGGACGCAACGGCGATCGCGCGGTCGAGATCTTTGTGATGCGCGCGGGGGATCAGGTCTTCGCGCAGGTGGGAGCGCGGTCCTATGCCTTGACCGTCGTCAATCGTGCGGGTGCTGGGTCCTCAGTGGCGGCGGCCCAAGGTGGATTGGAAGCACCCATGCCGGGCCGGGTCACGCGCGTCGCGGTCGCGGTGGGTGACACGGTCAAGCGCGGTCAGGAACTGATTGTCGTTGAAGCCATGAAGATGGAAAACGCGCTAGTTGCTCCGACCGACGGCACGGTCAAGAGTCTGAGCGTCAAGGTGGGCGACATGGTGACACCGGGCCCGGAGCTCATCGTTATTGAGATTGAGCCAGCGAAATGAAGGTTCCTGCGCGCGTCAAGGTGGTCGAGGTTGGGCCGCGTGACGGACTGCAGAACGAATCGGTTGCGCTCTCGGTCGAAGATCGGATCGCCTTCTGCCTTGCCCTGATCGATGCCGGTGTTCCGGTGATGGAGCCCGGCGCTTTCGTGTCGCCGAAGTGGGTTCCGCAGATGTCGGGGAGCGACGAGGTCTTCAAGGCGCTTCCCAAGGATCGCGCGCGCTTGCCGATGCTGGTGCCCAACCGGCAGGGCTACGAGCGTGCGAGGTCGGCCGGGGTCACCGCCATCGCGATCTTTACTGCGGCATCCGACGCCTTCAATCGCAAGAACACCAACGCCTCCATCGACGAATCGATGGAACGGTTCAAGGAGTTCGTGGGCGAGGCGAAAGAAAGCGGTGTCTGGGTGCGCGGCTATATCTCGACCTGCTTCGGCTGTCCTTACGAAGGACCCGTGGCTCCCGCGAAAGTCGCCGATGTCGCTCGTCGCCTGATCGAACTCGGTTGCGACGAGATCTCTCTCGGCGACACGATTGGCGTGGGTGTGCCGAGCCAGGTGGATGAGGTCATCGGCGCGGTCGCGAAGCACGTGGCGATCGATCAGCTCGCCGTTCATTTCCATGACACGCGCGGGACCGCGCTTGCGAATGTCCTGCGCTCTCTCGAGATGGGCATTTCCATCGTGGACGCGTCCTCGGGCGGCCTGGGCGGTTGTCCGTATGCGCCTGGCGCCTCAGGAAATCTCGCCACCGAAGATCTGCTCTACATGCTGCACGGCATGGGCATCGAGACCGGAATCGACCTTGCCAAGGTCTCCGCCGCCTCGATAGAAGTGGGAAAGCGACTGGGCCATGCGCTGCCCAGCCGCTATCTCAAAGCAATTTCCGGCTGACTTTCACCACGGACGGTTAGGACTTCACGCGCGCGCGCGCCGCGATCAGGCGAAGGCCGATGCGGGCCTGCACCCCGCCCGCCTTCACATCAACCCTCTGGCCGTTGATCTCCACGGAGCCCTTGGCACCGGTGTAGCGACCCTGCACCACGACGCTCACCGCGTCCGACAGCTCGCGTCCAAGCTCCACTCCCATCGCCAATCCGATTGGGTTGACCTTGTGCTTGGACGTCGCCACTGAGCTGAACACGACCGAGTCATAGGGATAGGTGTCGGTGTAAGTCGCGCGCTCAGCGATGGTGGCATTGACGTTGAAATACGCCGGGCCTCCGTCAAGAGCGAAGTTCCACTTGCCGGAGGCTCCACGAAGCACCGCCGTCAGCGTGAAGGCGGACTCGTTGAAACCGAGACCGTTCTGAGTGCCGCTGTAGCTGCGCTGCTGGTTGAAGAAGAACGGATGCGGCGACTTGCCGCTGAACGTCCCGTCCGACTTGCGTGAGAACGTCTGGCCACCCACGCGAATCCCGAATTTCTTGTTCAGGTTGTATTGAACGTGGAATCCGGCGCCGGGCGCCTTGCCGACCTTGTAGGAACTGGTCAGCGTGCCATCTTCGGCGTATTCGCGCACCGTCTGCGTGGAACTGAACGACGAGGCGCCTAGGGTCTGCGCGAAGGCCGCGCCGATCTCGATACGGCTCGGTCCTTTGGGCGCACCGCCCGTCAGGTCCGAGACGCGTTGTTGATCCTGCGCTCCGACGACGGTGGTGAGCGTTATGAGAAGCCCAGCGGTCAGGACTGTGTGGAGAGAAGTGTTGTGGTTCTTCATCAGTTCACCCCCACGGCGGTCCACGCTTGCGTGACCGCGGCCTCGACCGCAGCATTGGCCGGATACAACTGACGCGCAGCTTGAATGGTCGCGCCGCGTGCCGCCGCGAAGTTGCTGGAAGGCACGAGGAACGAAGTGAAGGCCAGGTAGAAGACTTTTTCGATCTGCTCGCGATTGGCCGCACCCACGCCGGTCACGCGGCCACCGAGGCGATGCGTGCCTCCTTCGATCGCGAGATAGAAGGCTTGATTGGCGATGCCAGAGTTCGTGTGGACACCTCCGTTGTCGAGTGGGCCCGCGTAGCGGATGCTGTAGTGATCCGGATCGTCGTACGCCAGGGGGTTCTGCATCGAACGGAAACCATTCAAGGGGAACGCGACGGTTCCGGTCGCGATATCTTCGCCGAGCAGATAGTCGGCTTTCTGCAATCCGCTGCCCGCGGGCTGGTAGTAGAACTCGACACTCGTGCCCATCATGTCGGAGAAGGCCTCATTCAAAGCACCGCTCTCTCCGCTGTAGATGAGGCGCGAGGAATATCCGGTGACTCCGTGAGTCAGCTCGTGCGCGACCACGTCCAGGGCGGCAGAGAAGTAGTTGAAGCTCTGGCCCCCGCAGGTCCATCCGGGCGGAAGCCCTTCGCCGTAGACCATCACGCCGAGTCCGAAGTAGCCAGCGTTGCAATAGAAGTTGATGTACCGCGCACCCAGAGTCGCCACCAGTTCGCGCTTGATCGGATGCACGAAGTTCCGCATCGTGATGTTGGCGTTGTCGAGCCCCCTGCGTCCGAAGCGTTTGAAGAAGTAGTCATAGGTGAATCCACCGTAGACATGCGCATCGACTGATGCACCGTCCGTCCAGTCGTTGTCGGTATCCGTGGCGATGTCGGTGGTGCGGATGCCCTGTGGGAAGGTTGCGAAGATGGCGTCAATTCGTGTGGGATCGCCCTTCATGTCAAGGGTGACGATCGAAGGAGGACGAAGCCCGTCCTGCGCGGTATACGAAGTGCCGGATCCGGTGACCGCGATCTTCTTGGTGTCGCCGAAGACCCCGACGGCCTTGCCCACCGTGGCCTGGGTCTGTCGGTCGGAATATTCGCGGATCACCGCTCCGCTGTTGGCGTCTACGAAGGTCATCATCACGTCCACCCCGGTGAAGACGCGGCCGCGCCAGGCTAGGGCGTAACGGCCGTCGTCGGTAGGCATCACGGTCAGGGTCACTTCGTCGGGGAAGAAGGAACTGCCGGCGCCGCCGCGCTTCAGCATCAGCGAGCGAGCCGCGGTCTCGTTCAATCCGGGCCGGGGGTTGAGGTCGATACCTTCGAGAACATTGCCGAACACGCTGAGGGCGCCTGCGGCGTCCTCCTGGCGCACCAGCTCCCCGCCCCACACCGGAACGCCCTCGTAGAGCTGTTCAAACCGGACATTCGTCCGGCCGGGGAGCAGGGTGTCCTCCCGCGTCATGAACACGCGGAGGTCGCCGCGGGCTGCCATCGCGCCGATCCTCTGGTCCCATTCGCCGACGGCTGAGCGGCTCGTGGCCGCGACGGCGGTGATGTGGGGTGCTCGGTCCGTCGCCGGACCCTGCATCATTCCCATCGCAAAGACTGCGAGCGCCAGGCTCACCCCCAAACCCACCTTCATCGTGTCTCTCCGTTGTCCAAAGAATTGCCTCTGGCCTGGCTCTCGCAGGAGCCGCCCCATTCCGAGCGTGGAATGTACCCTGTTCGGGTGCGCGCCGCCATGTCGGGCCGCCGCAATGGCGCGCCCGACATTTTTCGCGATTTCGTCAGAACGGGGGTCGCCTGCATACTCCGCCCGACGGCTCGACGCGAGCGTTCGCAATTCGACCGGTCGGCCGAAAGCGCGCCCGGAAGTATTGTCGGCCGCGCTTTCGTAGAATCAGGCGTCTAGAAGTTCGCCGAATGACCTTCATGCGTTTTTGACAGGCCTCGGGATCCCGGCAGATCTTCAGGCTTGGTTGGAACACGAGAGACGGACGGCGGCCCATCACAATCGAGGATTTGAGAAGGCTCATGAACGAAGCAGAACGGTTTGTCGACGAAACGGCGAAGTGGCTCATGCCGGATCGGATTCATTGGTGCGATGGTTCGGAGGAAGAGGACGCCCGCTTCAAGGCCGAGATGCTGGCCGAGGGGACGCTGATCCGCCTCAACGACCGGCTCGTTCCGAACTCATTCCTGCATCGATCCAGCCCCTCCGATGTCGCCCGCACCGAGCACCTGACCTACATCTGCTCCGAGAGGAAGGAAGACGCCGGTCCGACCAACAACTGGCTTTCTCCCAAGGAAGCGAAGGAAAAGGCCGAGCCGCTGTTTCGGGGGGTGATGAAGGGCCGCACGATGTACGTGGTCCCTTACGTGATGGGGCCGCTTGGTTCGCCCTTCTCCAAGGTGGGCATCGAAGTCACCGACTCTAAGTACGTCGTCGCCAACATGCGCATCATGACCCGCATGGGCAAGGCGGCGCTCGATCAGCTTGGCGATTCCTCTGACTTCGTCCCCGGTGTTCACTCGACCGGCGATCTTTCGCCGGACCGCCGCGCCATCATGCATTTCCCCGAGACCAAGACCATCTGGTCGATCGGCTCCGGCTACGGCGGCAACGCGCTCCTCGGCAAGAAGTGCTTCGCGCTTCGCATCGCATCGACCATGGCCCGCGATCAGAACTGGATGGCTGAGCACATGCTCATCCTCGAGCTGACGCTGCCGTCGGGCGAAATTCACTACATCACGGCAGCCTTCCCGTCGGCGTGCGGAAAGACCAATCTCGCCATGCTGGTGTCTCCGCTCGAGAAGCAGGGCTACAAAGTTCGCACCATCGGCGACGACATCGCGTGGCTCCGTCCCGGCCCGGATGGTCGTCTTTGGGCGGTGAATCCGGAGGCGGGTTTCTTCGGCGTGGTTCCGGGAACCAGCTACGAAACCAATCCCAACGCGATGGACACCATCACCCACGACACCATCTTCACCAATGTCGCGGTGGATGGAAACGGCGTTCCCTGGTGGGAAGGCAAGGACAAGAATCCGCCCGAGGGCCTGATCGACTGGCAGGGCAAGCCGTGGGATAAGGCGGGAAAAGCCGCGCATCCCAACGCGCGCTTCACCGTGGCCGCGTCGCAGTGCCCCAGCATCAGCCCGAAAATGGAGGACCCGATGGGCGTTCCCATCTCCGCCGTCATTTTTGGTGGACGTCGCTCGCGACTCGCTCCGCTCGTTTTTGAAACCCGCGACTGGGCGCACGGCGTCTTCGCCGCCGCGACCATGGGTTCTGAAACGACGGCGGCGGCGACGGGAGCGGTCGGCGTGGTGCGCCGCGATCCCATGGCGATGCTGCCCTTCTGCGGCTACAACATGGGCGACTACTTTGGTCATTGGCTGAAGATGGGCACGCTCCTGAAGAACCCGCCGAAGATCTTCCACGTGAACTGGTTCCGCCAGAACGAAGACGGAAAGTATCTCTGGCCCGGTTTCGGAGAGAACCTGCGTCCTCTTCTTTGGATGATCGATCGCGTGAAGGGCAAGGGCAAGGCGGTTGAGACGCCGATCGGGGCGGTCCCGACGAAGGACTCCTTGAACCTCGAAGGTCTCAACCTCTCGGATGCCGATCTCGACGCCGTCCTCTCGGTGGACACCGCCGACTGGAAGGCGGAGACGCCGGGCATTCGTGAGTTCTTCGCGAAGTTTGACGGCAAGGTGCCGCAGGCTCTCGTCGCAGAACTCGACGCGTTGGAAAAGCGACTCGGCTAGAAGGCGTTCTCCTGACGTGAAAAAGCCCCGGTTTCCCGGGGCTTTTTTGCGACCGTTTGAGAACTTCTGAGCTACTTCTTGATCGGCACGTACGTGATGGTTTGAACGACCATGTCGCCCGAGGCGGAGGGAACGATGGAAATGGTCTTTCCGATCATGAGGTCGGTCGGGATGCTTGACGTTCCGTTGATGATGTACGTCGCCTGCGTGCCGTCAGCGCGCGTGATGGTCAGAGTCTTGCCCGGCTCATACGCGTCGACCCTGCCCGAGATGCGAGTGGTCGTGGTCGTGGTGGTAGCACCCGAGGGCAAGGTACGGGTGTCTTCCGTGACGCTCTTCACGTTGCCTTCGGGGGTGACGCTGGTTGTGGTTACGCGGGAGACGACCTGGGTGCCGCCCATCGCCGCCGGTTCGGTGTAAAGCGTCACGTGACGTCCCACCTTCACGTCCGTGGGCATCACGAAGGAGGGCGTAAGGGTGTACATCATCTCCTTATTGTCGGCTCCGCGAATGACGATGGTCTTGCCCGCTTCGTAGCGGAGGACTTCACCATCGACGGTGACGTACTTGGTGGTGGTCGCACCCGAGGGCAAGGTACGGGTGTCTTCCGTGACGCGCTTAACGTTGCCTTCGGGGGTGACGCTGGTGGTGGTTACGCGCGTGACAACCTGCGTTCCTCCGTTCATGCCCGGTTCGGTGTACAGAGTCACTCGACGTCCCACCTTCACGTCCATGGGCATCACGAAGGAGGGCGTAAGGGTGTACATCATTTCCTTATTGTCTGAGCCGCGGATGACGATGGTCTTGCCCGCTTCGTAGCGGAGCACTTCACCATCGACGGTGACGTATTTGGTGGTGGTAGCACCCGAGGGCAAAGTGCGTGTGTCTTCCGTGACGCGCTTCAGGTTGCCTTCCGGGGTGACGCTGGTGGTGGTCACGCGCGTGACAACCTGCGTTCCTCCGTTTATGCCCGGTTCGGTGTACAGAGTCACCCGACGTCCCACCTTCACGTCCATGGGCATCACGAAGGAGGGCGTGAGGGTGTACACCATCTCCTTGTTGTCAGCGCCGCGAATGACGATGGTCCTGCCAGCTTCATAGCGGAGGACTTCACCGTCAACGGTGATGTACTTGGTGGTAGTTGTGGTCTGAGCCGCGACGGGCGCGGTTGCGAGAGGGGTGAGGCCGACAAGCAGCCCTGCGGCGAGTAGTGTGTTTTTCATATTTTCTCTTTCGATTGAACCGATGTAGTTCTCCAGAGCGTGACTGAGCAAGAGGTGTGCCGCGTCCAATCTGCGACGATTCCGTCCCAAACCACAGTGAAATGCCACGGAAAAAGCGCCCAATCACACTTTTGTAGATTTGCCTTTGTCGAAAGACGGTTCGCCGCGCCGCAATGGAACCGCGTGGTACCGTCACCGGTGCGATGAGACTTGCGCGTTTCGCGTCTGCGTTCGGGCTACTTGCGCTCGAGTCGGGACTCTCTGCCCCGTCCGCGCCGCCGGCTCCCGCGGCGGTCGGCCTTGAGCCTCTGATCGAGGTCAAGGCGACCGCGGATAAGGTCAAACGGACCTTCAAAGTGGACGTGGCCTGGCCCTCCGGGTTACGGCCACGCTTCCCGCGCGATGAAGCCTCGATCATTTCCGCGCGAACGATCGCGAAGCTGGGTATGGATGCGACGTCCCCTGGTCTCATTGCCGAGAACCCAGAGTGGGCCGCCATGTGCGCGCACGATGGGTGCCGCCTGACTTACGTGGTTGACTTTGGAGAGGGAATCGCTTCCGACAAGAGGGGCGATTGGGGATTCGAAGAACGGCAACGGATCGTGATGGCCCCCCTCGTTCGCTGGCTGGTGCGTCCCGAGGACCGTCGCGCGCGGGGTCGTCTGCGCATCGACTTTGATGGAGGCAAGGGCTTCGAGCTCGTCTCGGGCGTTACCGACGGTCGCATCAACCACATCGAGACGGACCTGATGATGATCGATGGACCCCACGTCGTTCTCGGAGATTTCGCTCACCGCACAATCGAACTGCCCGGTGGCCGAATCGACGTCGCGATCGGCCCGGGTCCGCACGGCGTGACGGAGGACGACATCGTGGCCTGGGTGCGCGAAGGCGCGCTCGATGTCACCTCGTTACTCGGCCGCCTGCCGCTCCCCCGCCTCCAGATCATCGTGGGCCAGGGCGGCCCTTACGCCATCGGTTCCGCGGTCACCATGGGGATGGGCGGGGCCTCGATCTTCGTGGTGGTGGGGGAGCGGACACGCAAAGCGGATCTCCTGCGTGACTGGGTGATGACGCACGAGATGCTGCATGTGGCCCTTCCCAACCTTGGCTTCCGGCAGCGCTGGATGGAGGAAGGGTTGTCGACCTATCTGGAGCCGCTCCTGCGCGCCCGCCGCGGCCGCTACGACGCCACTCAGATGTGGGGCGAGTTCCTGCGCGCCATGCCGCAAGGTTTGCCCAAGGAAGGCGACGCCGGTCTCGATCGAACCGCCAGCTGGGGGCGCACCTACTGGGGTGGAGCGCTCTTCTGGTTTCAGGTCGACCTTGACATTCGCCGCCGCACCGATGGCCGGCGTTCTCTCGACGATGTCCTTCGCGCGGTCATGAACAACGGGGGCAACGTCGCCGTTCGATGGGATCTGGCTCGGCTCGGCTCTATGGCAGAGTCGGCGACCGGCACCACCGTCCTCCGCGACACCTACGACGAATGGTCCACGCGCGCCGTGACGCCCGATCTCGGAGCCATCTGGGCTTCCCTTGGCGTCAAGGCCGACAAAGGTGATCGCATTCTCTTCGACAACACTGCGCCCATCGCGCGATTCCGCCGGGACATCACCGCTCCTGTTTCCGCGACGGCGCCCTCCGCGGGTGGATCAAAGCCCTAGCAAGAATCTCACTGCGCGACCTTCTTCGAGTAGAGCACCAGGTCGACCACGCCCCGCATGTTGTAAGGACCGACGCGGTCATAGGCGTCACCAAGTTTCGCCTTCATCTGCGGCTCCTGGGCGACGTTTGTGATGTACATGTCCACATTCACTTCGTCCTTGAACTCGCCCCAGTAGCCCGCGTTTGGGTATTCCCGCAGGTACCACGCAAGAGGCCAGTTTTCCGGCGCGAAGATCGCGATGCCCGCCGTCTTGCCCTTCCCGATGGCGTTGGCGTGGGTATCGACCTGCTTCAGCAACTCAAAGAAGGAACGCTGCGTGTGCGCGTAGATGTAGGGATGCGTCTCGTCGTCGTACTTCACCGCTTCGAGTTCGTGGCTCTTGGTCGCGGACAGGCCCACCGCCGTGGCGATGAGAAGGGCGGCGACGGGCTTCATCGAGAGGCGTCCGGACAGGAAGTTGATGCGTCCGAGTTCCTCGAACAAGTAGCCACTCGCGATCGAAAGCGGCAAGAGCATGTTGAGCCCGAGCCAGGGGGTCTTGTACTTCACCACGGTGTAAGCGAAGAAAAGCAGGATGGTCCACACCGAAGTCATCACGCCCACAAAGGAACGGCGCAGAATCAGCGCGAGGACCACTCCCGCGAAGCCGACATAGAAAAGTGCAGGATCTGCTTCCTTCAGCCAGAGGAAATGCTGGTTCCACGGATTCTCATGGTCGCGCACCGCCGTCTTCGTCCAGAAGGCAAAGGTGCGGAAGGCGTCCATCACGCCGACCGGATTGCGGAAGAACGAGGAGTAAAGGAGCGAGGCGGTGGTGACGAAGGTCAAGGACCCATGGAGGATGTTCTCGGCGTGCTCCCGACAATGCGGTCCCACCCGGCGTGCAACGGCCAGCGGGGAACGGCCCTGAACGAGCCAGGCTGACATGACCGCGCCCGCGACGACGGCGCCCGCGGAAACAAACGCCGTCTCTTTGGTGGCGAAGAGCAGGCCGAGGGCGAGCCCCGTGGCTATGAACCGCCATCGTTGGTGGCGGCCCTCGCCCAAAGGCGCCGCCGCGATCGCACACAGAGTGAAGGCGACGAAGAGAGTCTCGTGGATGAAGTAGCGCGAGTAGAAGACAGCACTGGGCGACGTCGCCATCAACGCTATTGCTCCCACAGCAAAAAGCGACCCGGCGGGCGAGAGAAATCGCCAGAGTACGATCAGGGTGAACGTGCCGAACACTGCCGTCGTGCCGCGAAGAGCCGCATCCGACAGCCCCAGAATGGCGACGAGGGGCAGGGTGAGGTAGTAGAGCGACGGGCCGTGATAGTTGCCGGGGTCGTACTTGTAGGCGCCTTCGCGCCACAGTCGCGTCAGGAAGAATCCGTTCACGCCCTCGTCATGGTGGAAAGGGCGCAGGCTGAGGTCCTGGAAACGAAAGGCGATGGCAACGGCAAGGATCGTGAGGGCGATCGCGTCGGACTTCGAAAAGCGCTTCATCGAACTTTCAAGAGACGATAGGGGGAATCGACCAGGGATGGAAGCCCCTCGATAGCCCGTGGATCAAGAACCTGCGGGCCTTCAGCCGAGGTCACCGCCACCGCTCCAATCCGGATGCCCTGGACTTCATCGGTGATCGGACGTTGGCCGCGCAGCATGCTTTCTGCGGCCGCCCTTCGGTCAACGTAGGTGAGGCCTTGAGACCAGAGATGTCCTTCATAGCCGTAGAAGAGGCGGCGTCCCGACAGGAGAACCGGGTGATTGTGAGTGGGTGCGGTGAGGATCACGGTGTCAGCCGGAGTCGCGGCGCGGACCTTCTCCGCGAAGGCCAGATCGTCGCTGCTGAAGATCTGGAATTCGCCGCCGGCGAGCGCCACCTTCGAGACATCCAGCAATCCGGAGGCGATCGTCGCCGCGAAAACCACCGAGGCCGCGGCCCGGCCTGCGTTGCCATGACGCCAGAGGAAGGCCAGCGCGAGGGCGGCGAAGGGCGCTAGGCCCGCGTGTGCGGGGGCAAGGAACTTCATGTTGTCCCAGATCCACGGAGAGAGCCGGAACAGATTCGCCAGGATGAAAAGCGACGCAAAAGGCGCGGCGAGCGGGGCACTCACTGAGGCGTCGCGGGCGCGTGCCAGGCCAATGATGACGAGGGGAAGAAAGAGACCGGCGTTCATCATCCAGTAATTAAGAATGTGGTCATGGCCCCCGTCGAAGCCCGGTTGCCACCCGAAGAACTTGCTGGTCGAAAGAGAGTTTCGTGTCGCCATGAAAATGACTGCGGGCAGAGCGAGCGGCAAGACGCCGGCCGCGAAACGGAAGATCAGTTTCCAATCGGTGTAGGCCCCAAGCATCACCACGCAGAACGACAGCACCGCGAACGAGTGAGCGTGGACCAGAGGAAGCAGGGAACCGATGATTCCAGCGCAAGTCCAAAGGCGCACCCGCTCGGCCGGCTCCGCGACGTCCAACCGACGACTCTCGATCACCAGGGCAAGGGCGAAGAAAAGAAGCGGCCATCCGAAAAGGATGGATCTTTGCGGAATGAACATGGTCGTGACGAAGTTCGCGTAGCGCGTCCCCGCATCGTCGATGGTCAGATCGGGACCGCTGGTCCACCACTGCTGAAGCGCCGCCTGACTCGTGAGTTTCAAGAATCCAAGCCCGCCGGAGAAAAACGTCATGGCCGCGGCGGCGCGGCCGACGGACCTTGATCCCGTGACCGCTTCGCCAAAACGGACGAGTGCCGCCACGACACTCAGGCCGAGGATCAGTGCGGGCCAGAAGAACGCATCGCGGAAGCTTCCGCCGAGAACCAGAATCATTCCCGCGATCACGTTGCCGAAGAACGGATAGGTGAGAGATACCCCGGAAAGCTCGGGATGCTGGGGCGGGAAATTGTCGCCGTATGCGAACCCGGCCGCGATGCTCATATGGAACGGAAGGTCGCCAAAGTTATGACGATCCGCTGTGGCAATGGCGCCGGTCGATGTCTCGAAGACGGTTCGATCCGCGAGCCGGACAATCAGGATCGAGCTGACCGCCATCAACATCCAGACGGCCAAGGGTGGCGCTTTGGTGTTCCTTCCCCTCAGAACCGCGAACGGCACTCCGCCAAAGACGCAAACACCGATCGCGATCAGGGCGGCGCACAAAACGGTGAACGGCGTGAGTCCGGCGATCCAGCCAAGCACGAAGCCCGTGGCCGCGAAGAGGGCCAGGCCCAGGGTTGCGCCGAGGGCCAGCGCATCCGCGAGCCGGGCTCCGTTCCGATCAAGGCGACAGGCGAGCAGCGAACCGGCGAAGCAAACCGAAGCAAGGACGAGAAGTGCTATCAAGAACGCGGACTCACACCATGGCCGTCTTGCGCACCCGATCGCGGTTTTCGCGCCAGAACTTCACGATGACGTCCACATAGGCCTCGACGGGCGGACAGGTGAGGCCCAGGGACGCGAGATCGGTCTTCGCCTGGGTGGCGTCGTAGTGGCAGCGATGCCCGAAATAAACGATCGATTCCGGAATCAGCCCAAGGGTTGACCCGATGCCGGGGATCGAAACGGCCTGGCGAACCAGCACAAGCGGCACCGGGACGTACACGTACGAACGTCCTAGCGCCTTCGCGATCAGCCGGGTGAGGGTTCGGACGTCCTTACCTTGCGGATCTGTCAGGTTGTAGGTCTTGCCAAGACTGATCGGCGAAGCAGAAAGGAGCGCTAGTCCTTCAATGACGTAGTCGACCGGCACCACGTTCATGGTGGCGCCACTCGGTCCGTCAAGAAAGACGAACGGGAGTCTCTCCATCGCAACCATGACGCCGTACGGTCCATCAAACTTCGCGGTCTCGCCGGTCTTGGAATCGCCCCACACGACGCCGGGACGGTAGACCGTGTAGGGCAGGCCGCTCGACACCACATCGTGCTCGGATTCGAACTTCGTGTGCTCGTAGTGATTCTTGAAGCTCTGGCCGCGGTTGAGGTCGGTCTCGCGGAACGTGCCCTCGAACGTCCCCGAGACGTAAGCGGTGGAAACGTGATGGAATCGCTTGAAGCCTGGCGCAGCTTTCGCGAACGCGATCATGTTCCGCGTGCCGATCACGTTCACGCGATGCGCGAACTCCGGCTTCACCGCGAGGTCGTAGACCGCAGCGAGGTGGAAGACCGCATCGAGCCGACCCAGGATGGTTTCCCGTTCGGCGGGCGTGATGCCGAGAGCGTCGAGCGTGATGTCGCCTTCGACGAGGCGCGCGCGGCCTGGGGGGAGGCCAAGGCGCTGCAGCGCCTTCAGCGCCTGATCCTTAAAGCGTGCCTGCACGAGGCAGAAGAACTCCGTTCGTGGATGCAACTCCAGGAGCCTTGGCAGCAGGCGTTCGCCGATGAAGCCGGGAAACCCCGTGACGAGAGCGGTCGGCAAGGTTTCGGTCACATGACGAGTCTACAGATTTGACGCGCGATAAGACGCAGACCTAGGCTGGTCTGAGCCGAGGAGGGCGAAGGACATGGTCGAAGATTTCAAAGCGTTTCTGCAACGTGGAAACGTGGTCGAGCTGGCGGTCGCGGTCGTCATCGGGGGGGCCTTCGGCAAGATCGTCACCTCGCTGGTGGACGACATGGTGATGCCGCTTGTCGGCGTGATCCTGGGAGGGGTCAGCTTCAAGGATCTGGTTCTCAAGGTCGGTGAGTCCACCTTCAAGTACGGCAACTTCATCCAGACCTCGTTCGACTTCTTGATCATCGCGGTGGTCGTGTTCTTTCTCGTGCGTGCCTACGAGAGGCTGCGCGGCAGCGACAAGCTCAAGATCTCATCCTAAGAAGCGCGCGTGATCCGGCCGAGCGCTAAAGAGTGGGGAGCGGCACTGGCCCTCTTCACCCTGCTGACCGTGGCCATGACGTGGCCGTTCGCCTTTCGCCTGCGTGTGATGGACGCGGGCGACTCCGCGTATTTCACCTGGGCGGTCGGCTGGCAGATCCACGCATTGAAGACGGACCCTGGGTCGCTCCCCCACGGGAACTTCTACGCGCCCGGCCGCTTCACCTTCTTCATGGACGAGCCGATTCTCGGCACCGGCCTGCTTGTCCTTCCTCTCTCGTGGTTCACCGATGACGCGATCCTTCTCCTGAACGTCGCGCGGCTGCTGACCTGGATTCTCACCGGACTGTTCACGTGGCGCCTGGCGCGGGACCTGGAGTTTCAGAACAGCGCGGCGCTCGTGACGGGCGCGTTTTTTGCGTTCTCACCGATCCGGGTGGATCAGGTGGCGCATCTCTCCACGCTGGGGACGCAGTGGATTCCCCTCGTCTATCTCTTCGCGCGGCGATTTTGTCTTCAACCTTCCCTGGTGGACGCGGTGCGCACCGGTTTCTTTTTCGCCCTCTCGTTCCTGGCCTGTGGCTATCACGGCTTGTTCTTCGCGGTGCTGCTCCCGATTTCGTTGGTCCCTTTTTTGTTGACGCCGCAGTGGAAGGCGATTCTTTCCAAGGGAGTGCTGGTCGTCGCGACCGCATCGGTCTTCCTCTACCCGCTGTATGCCCTTACAAAGCAAGCGCTCGGGCCGTTGAGTTTTGAGCGCTCAACCGCGGACACGCTTAAATACGCCGCGTCGATTGAGACGTTTGTTGCCGCCAACCGTTGGAACAAGGTGTGGGGTGACCTCACGGAGAGTTTTCGGGGCGACCCGAGCAATCTGTTTCCCGGGCTGACTGTCCTGATCCTGGCCATGATGGGCGTGTGGATGACGCGGTCGGACACGTCGCGGCGTTTCGTGGGTGTGCTGGCGTTGCTGTGCGTCTCGGCCGCGCTGCTCGCACTTGGACCGGAGATTCGTCTCCAGGGCCAGGCTTTGATGCCTGGCCCTTTCGGGTGGCTGCGCGACTCCATCTCGGTGTTCTCGAACATCCGGGCCACGAGCCGCGCGGGCATCTTCTTCGCCTTCGCGCTGGCAGTTCTCGCGGGCTACGCGCTCAACGCGATGCGTCGTCCGGGCTTGATGGCCGTGCTGGGACTTGGCGCGTTCCTGATCGAAGCGAGAATCGCGCCGATCCCCGCTCCTCCCTGGACCAACGTGATCGATTCGCGCCAGCCGCCGCCTGCCGTCTATCCCTGGCTCAAGACCCAGCCGCCTGGAAGTGTCGTCGCCGAACTTCCAGCGCGTCTGGCTTCCGACTACAGCCGCCCTGCGTTTCACGACAGCATCTACATGGTCTGGTCGACCCTGCATTGGCAGCCGCTGGTCAACGGATTCGCGGGAGCCGAGACGCCGCTCATTCAGCGCTTCCGCGCGACCGCGCCGTCCTTTCCCGACGCCGAAGCCCTGGATGTTTTGCGGGAAGCGAAGACCCGATTCATCGTGGTCCATCTGCGTGGCTACGGACCGAATCAGCGAGAGCGGCTGGAAGCGCGACTCGCGGAGACGAAGGATAAGGTGCGAGAGGTGATTCGCTTCGTGAACAGCGGCCGGGGCGACATCGACACCGATGTCGTCTACGAACTCGTTGCACGATGAGTTCGACTCACGACTCACGGCGGTCTTCGAGCCGACACTAAGATCGAAGCCTTCCCATGGAGCCCACTGAAGACCTTCGCCGTCGCATTCCACAGATCTCCCGCCTGCTGGATCGACCCGCGGTCAAAGCGGCCGCGGAACAGCGCGGACGTGCGTTGGTGGAACGTGTGATGCAAACCGAAGTCGCGGACTTGCGCGCGCTTGCCACCCATTCCGACACGGCTGCGTTCGATCGCGCCCTAGAGTCCATCGAGTCACGAATCGTGGCTCGCGCCGACCAGGCGTCCGCGCTTTCCTTGCGCCGCGTGATCAACGCCACCGGCGTGGTCGTGCACACGAATCTCGGCCGGGCACCTCTTTCACCCCAGATCGCCGCGCACGTCGCGGAGATCGCCGCTTCGTACACCAACCTGGAATTCGATCTCGAAGCGGGCAGTCGTGGCGATCGCG
>JBDSLN010000239.1:0-6864 GCA_039916365.1 Vicinamibacteria bacterium | reverse complement strand
CACGGCGGCACGATCTTCCTCGACGAGATTGGCGAACTCGATCCGGCCTCCCAGGTGAAGATGCTACGCGTGCTGCAAGACCGCACGTTCGAAGTTCTCGGGTCGTCCCAGACTCGAGCCGTCGACGTGCGCGTCGTAGCCGCGACGAATCGTAATCTTCGCGACGCGGTCGAGAGCGGCGCGTTTCGCGAGGATCTGCTCTATCGCCTGAACCTGATCGCCATTCACCTTCCGCCCCTGCGCGATCGGCGCGGTGACATCCCGCTGCTCGCGCGCCAGTTCCTGCACTCCGTCATGGCGGCGCATGGGCGGGAGGGATTTGAATTGAGCCAGAGCGCGCTCGACTACCTGAAGGCCCAGGAATGGATGGGGAATATTCGCGAGCTGCGTCACGCCATCGAACGCGCGGTTCTGGTGGCGCCGAGGCCGACGCTGACCGCCGCCGACTTCCGCGATGTCGCAGCCATGGAGGCGCCCGGTTCGACCACTCGCGACCCTCTCCCCGCCGTCGGTGAGATGACCCTCGATCAGATCGAGCGCGCCATGATCGTCAAATCACTGAAGCACCACGCGGGAAATCTCACCCGTGTGGCAGAGTCTCTCGGCATGAGCCGTCCCGCCCTGTATCGCCGCATCGAGAAGCACGTCATCTCGGTTTGATCGAGGTTTCTTGAGTTCTCGGAGCCGCTTCCTCATCTACGTTGCGGTTCTGCACGTGGCGATTGCGGCGCTTGCGGTTCCACTGATCGTCACGGATCGGGCATGGCTGCTGGCGGTTGAACTCTTCTCCGTGGCGTCGCTGGTCCTTGCCTTCCGGCTGATTCGAGAAGTGTTCGAGAACCTTGAGTTGCTTGCGGAGGGGGCGCGTTTCCTCGACGAGCATGAGTTCACCACTCGCTTCCTGGACACGGGCCGGCCCGAACTCGATCGACTGGTCGCGCTCTACAACCGTTTGGCCGACGACCTTCGCGAGGAACGGTCGCGCCTTCGCGAGCAGCATCACTTCCTGGGCGAGGTGCTGCAGGCGTCGCCCAGCGGCATCGTGATTCTCGACTTCGACGGTCGCATCGACCTCGTCAATCCACAGGCGGCGCGAACCCTGGGACTGACCGCCGAGTCGGCCCGGGGTGCCCGAGTGTCGGACGCGCCGGGGACGCTTGGATCCGACCTCGAAGCCGCGATGTCGGGCGCCACCAGAGTTCATACGACGGGAGCCGGCGGCAAGATCCGCATCGTTGCGGGCCGTTTCTCCGACCGGGGTCATGACCGTCGCTTTCTCCTGCTCGAGGAGATGACCGACGAAGTGCGCGCCGCGGAGAAGGCCGCCTACGAGAAGCTGATCCGCATGGTCGCGCACGAGGTGGGGAACTCGGTCGCGGCGTCTGGCTCGCTCCTGCAATCGAGCCTCGCCTATGCGCGCCATCTGCCGGTCGACGACCGCGGCGACTTCGAAGACGCCGTAGGAGTGTGCCTGGCCCGCCTGTCCACTCTGAATGGCTTCGTCCGGGATCTGGCTGAAGTGGTTCGTCTTCCCGAGCCCCGACTGCAGCCGTGTGACCTCGCGTCGCTCCTGCGCGGCTCGTCGCTGCTTCTCCGCGCGTCTGCGGAGAAGGCGGGCATGACCTGGTCTCTCGATATGCCCGACGAGCTTCCGTTCGTGGAAGGTGACCGCGCCCAACTGGAGCAGGCCTTCCTCAACATCGTCAAGAACGCGATCGAGGCCGCGGGCGAAGCTGGATACGTCACGGTCCGGGCCGGCGCGTCGAACGGTCGTGTGGACGTCGTGGTCGAGAACTCTTCGACCGGGTTCGACGACAGCGTTCAGGCTCGCCTGTTCACGCCCTTCTTCTCGACCAAGGCGGATGGTCGCGGCCTGGGCCTGACCCTGGTGCGGGAAATCCTCATGCACCACGACGCGCCATTCTCCTTGAAGGCGCCTTCAGGTGGTCCCACGCAGTTCGCCTTCTCACTGAAGGCGTTGTAGCCGCTCAGAGCGGAAAGCGTTCGCCCTCGCGGGCGACGCGCATTCCCGCTTTCTCGATCTGACGTTGCGCCGCCGAGCCGGGAGCGGCGGCGGGGTTCGTGTGGTTCAGATGGACGAAGACGATTTTCCCCCGCTCCGTCGCGGGAAGTGCTGCAAAACGCGTCAGCGATTCGGAGATGAACGGATGCGGTACGTCGGACATCGCTCGGCCCGGCATTTCCTGGGCGTCGAAGAACGTTCCATCGAGGTAGGCCACGTCGACGCCCGCGATGACGTCTTCGATCCGGCGATCCCAGCGCTCCCACTTATCGATGTCCGGAAGCCACAGCAGTCTTCGGTTCGGTCCACTGACGATGAAGGCGTTGGTGTCACTGTATTCATCGCGATGTGGAACGGAGATCGGGGTGATGGAGAGCCGCCCGTTCAGCTTGACCGGCGCATTCGCGGCGAAGCGCTCAATCTGGACGTGACGCGCTTTCACCAGCAGGTCCCACGGCCCGTTCGTCTCGAGGAACTGCGCCATGCGATCGGAGGTGAGAATCCGCTGCTTGTGCGATCCATACGATTCGCGGCCAAGGTGAAAAAGGCCTGCGTAATGGCCGACGTGGGCGTGGGTCAGCGCGATCGCGCCGAAGAGAGGCGGCCGCGCGGTCGGAGCGGGTTGAGGCGCCACGCGATCGGCGATCTCGACCTGCTCGCGAAGATCCGGGGTTGCGTCGATCAGGAAGCGTTCGCGTGAAATCGGGTCGAAAATGAGAAGCGACGCGACAAGACGTCGTCGCTTCGGGTCGCGCCTGGCTGCGTCGTCCTCCATGGCGCGTCCACCGAGCTGAGGGAGGCCGCCGTCCTGGGCGGTTCCGAGAACGTAGGCGAAGGCGCCCGGTTCGGAGGTCGCACCGCGGGAAGAAAATGCCCCAGTGACCGAAAGCACGACCGCTACGCCGATCGACGCCGCAATCGCACCTGTGCGACTGCGACATACCGGCTCCAACTCAGAACTCGAGGAGGTTCTGAATGGCGGTGCGAATGTTCGCGATCTGCGGAAGCGTCGCGTTTTCGAGCGTCGGGTGATAACCCACGAAGTTGTCCATGGCCCCGAGTCGCCTCACCGGCGCGTCGAGGTACGAGAACAACTCATCGGCGATCTTCGCCGCGATCTCGGCGCCGTAGCCGAACGAGATCTGGTCTTCGTGAGCGACGAGTACACGGCCGGTCTTCTTGACGCTCTTCGCGATCGCGTCCATGTCGTAAGGATTGAGCGAGCGAAGATCGAGAATCTCAACCGAGATACCCTCCTCCTCGAGGGCACGAGCCGCCGCGATACAGCGCTGAACGAGCGCGCCGAAGGTCACGATCGTGACGTCGTCGCCTTCGCGAACCACCTTGGCTTTGCCGAAGGGAATCATGTGATTCGGGCCGGGGTAGGAACCCTTGTTGTAGGTCTGGCGATAGAGGTGTTTGTGTTCCAGGAAAATGACGGGGTCGTCGCAGCGTATTGCCGTGCGCAGGAGTCCGTTCGCGTCCTCGGCGTTGCTTGGAATGACCACGCGCAGCCCGGGAATGTGGGTAAAGAGAACCTCGCCGCACTGCGAGTGATACACGGCGCCACCCTGGAGGTATCCGCCGTACGTGACACGCACGACCATCGGGCACTTGAAATGGCCCGAGGAACGCCAGCGCATCAATGCGAGTTCATTGCGTATCTGGTGATACGCGGGCCAGATGTAGTCGAAGAACTGGATCTCGACCACGGGTTTCAGACCGCGGGTCGCCATGCCGATGGCGCGTCCAATGATGTTGGCCTCCGCGAGAGGCGAGTTGAAGACACGGTCCGACCCGTATTTGCGCTGGAGGTTGTGGGTGACCTTGAAGACGCCGCCTTTGCCTTTGACCTTGTCGAGGTTGTCCTCGCGCGAGCAGTCGGCCACGTCTTCACCGAAGACCACGATCCGCGGATCGCGGGCCATTTCGTCCACATGCGCAACGTTCAAAAGGTCGACCATGGTCTTGTTCGGATTCGGGTTCTCACCGTATTCCGGGGCCGAATCAAATTCGCGCGACGTGGGATCGATCGACGAGTAGACCCACCAGGGCGCGCTCTCTGCCGCGGGAGTCGGCATTTCGGCGGCACGGTCGGCCGCTTCCTCGATCTCGCGATCGACTTCCGCGCGGAGCTCTGCGAGTTCCGCTTCAGTCATCAGATCGGCCGCGATGACACGCGCGGGGAAGGCCGTGAGCGGGTCAAGGAGCACTTCTTCGTCCCTCTCGGACGTAGGACGATAGAGGCTCTCGTCGTCTGACAGGGAATGTGAATAAGGACGGATCACCTTTGCGTGAACGAGCGCCGGCCCCTTGCGCATCCGCGCATAGCGCACGGCTTCACCCATGACCTGGAGGCTCGCGATGGGATCACAGCCGTCGACTTCGAGCACGAGCAGATCAGGGAACGTACGCACCAGTTTGCTGATGCTGCCGCCGGCCGTCTGGACTTCCACGGGAACCGAGATCGCGTAGCCGTTGTCTTCGACGAGATAGACGACGGGAAGCTTGAGATTGCACGCCGTATTGAGGCTCTCCCAGAACTCGCCCTGCGACGTGGTGCCGTCTCCCGTGCTCACGAACACGACTTCGTCGTTCTTGAAGGTCGAGCCAGCGCCCGTCTTCTTCATGAACATACCCGCCTCGGCGCATCCCACGGCCTGCAGGAACTGCGTGCCGACGGGAGACGACTGGCTGACCACGTTGAGACCCTTGTGGCCCCAGTGCGAAGGCATCTGACGTCCGCCCGAGTTTGGATCGTCCTTCGCGCCGAGCGCGCCCATCATCATCTCGGTCGGCGTCATGCCGAGAGTCAGCATCAGCGCGCGGTCGCGATAGTAGGGATAGAACCAGTCGTACGCCGGACGCAGCGCCATGCCTGCCGCGACCAGGATTGCCTCGTGGCCCGCGCCGCTGATCTGGAAGAAGATTTTGTTCTGACGTTTGAGGGCGATTTCCTTGTCGTCGATCCGGCGCGACAAGTACATCAGGCGATAGATCTCGCGCACCACGGTTGGGTCGAGATTGAGCGACGCGTTCTTCGACGTGGGCATGAGAGGCACGTCAAGGACGGCAGAGACGGAGTCGTTCACGGGGGCCTCGCTGGGAAGGATTTGCGGGAGAGCGGGAGACCCGATGATCATGGGTGCTGGCTCAGGCTCAGAGATGGGGGCGGCGGGAGGGACGTGGGCGACCGCGGCCGAAAAGGGACCCGTCGGATGTTCGTCGACCGGATTCGGGTTGAAAGAAGGAACACCGGCCTCACGTGGGGTAATCCCCACGGACGGCTCGGGTCGGATGTCCTGAATTGGTGCAACGACAACCGGCGCGACATCAACCGGTTCAGGCGGCGTCTCAGGCGTCTTGGAGTCCGCGGCGAAATTTGCCGGCTTGACCAGGATCCGACGCTCGATTTCGCCCGTGTTGATTCCCACCACTTCGCGCTCCGCGTCGGGTGCGGAGGCGCCCGCACTGCGCCTGAAATTCGGCCGATCAATCTCGCCCGCCCGAGCCGGATCTTCGAAGACCGCAGGTTCGACGGCAGGGATGGCGCTCGATGGCTCGGTGCCGATCTCGTTTTCCACCGCACGCTGCGCCGCCATTTGCAGCATCGACGCGAAGCCGCCGCTCTCCGTCGAGGCGGGAGCGGCCTCGGGTTTCGCAGAGGGTGGCGCGGCAAGGGGTGCCGCCGCAGCCTTCGCTCGCAGGAGGTCGGAATCTTTCACGGGCAGGAGGCCGACGGTTTCCCCCGGATTTCCGTTTCGCCCCTCGTTGAGTTTGCGACTGAGCGCGCGCGCCTTCTCTGAGGTCGTGGTCCCGACGTTTGCGGGAAGGGGCCGCGGATCCGTGGCGATCAGAGGCTGCGCCGGGATTTCCGCGGCGGCCGCCTGTCGAGCGATTTCGGCGAGGATATCGGCTGAAAGGGCGCCCGTGATCGTGGCTTCGCGCTTGTCGACTATGGGCCGCGCTGAGATCGCTCGCGCCGCGGCGGAGGTGGGAGCGATGGAGCCGCCCTTGTTGCGCGCCTCAACCATGGCAACGATGTCGAGGATAGTGCTCCTCTGGAGTTCGGCCGTCGAAAAATTTCGCGGTGAAAAGGGCGATTGAGGGGGGGCGCTCGGAGGGCCATCCTTGGTCAAGACCGCAGGCCTAGGCACCGCACCCGTCCCCTTCCCCGCCTGCCACGTCTCTGGCGGCTCCCATTCAAACGAGTTGGATTCCGCGACGACCGTCTTGGGTACAGCGACGTCCGCCGCATCGACGGTGCTGTCGGTGCCGCCAAGTTTGGCGGTTTCGCTCGTGGCCTCAGGCTCTGTGAAGAAGTCCCGAACGCGACCGACGACATGTTTGAAGACACTCATCGCTTGGGCTATCTATCGGGAGAACTCGTCCAAAATGGGGAGGAAAACGTCGGAGACAAAGTCAAAATGAAGTGTAGCAAGCTGGCCGAACCTTCTGTCAACCGACGCCGTGCTGGATTTTGTTGCAGTGCGCCGTCGTTTGGCCCCAAGCCGTGTTCACCTGAGACGAAAGTACCTCAATGTCTTGAGCAGTTTCCAGGGAAGCCGTTTATGTTCCTCGCCCCCCAGAATGAATCGAACTCTTACTTCAACCCCCAAACCAGCCCTCCGGCCCGCGCCATGACCAAGTACCGGTCCATCTTTGCCTGCCAGGCGTGCGGTTTCCAGAGCTCGAAGTGGCTCGGCCGCTGCCCGGAATGCGGGGATTGGAACACCTTCACGGAGGAACGGGAAGAGATTCAGAGTTCCAAAGCCTCCAAGCAGCAACGGGCTCTCTCCGAGACGATGGCGAAGCCAAAGCCGTATGACATGGTTGACGCT
>JBDSLN010000238.1:0-7250 GCA_039916365.1 Vicinamibacteria bacterium | reverse complement strand
GAGTCGCCTTGTATTCGCCAAGGTCGGCTTGCAGCAGGATCATTTCCAGAAGCTGATCGAGGTTCTGCTTCTTCTTCGCCGAAACGTTGACGAAGACCGTCTGACCGCCCCACTCTTCAGGGAGGAGACCGCGATCGGCCAACTGTTGACGGATACGATCCGGTTGAGCTTCCGCCTTGTCGATCTTGTTCACCGCGACGACGATCGGAACGCCGGCCGCCTTCGCATGATCGAGCGCTTCGAGCGTCTGCGGCATGACGCCGTCATCGGCCGCGACGACGAGGACAACAATGTCGGTGACGCGCGCGCCGCGCGAACGCATCAAAGTAAAAGCTTCATGACCCGGCGTATCGAGGAAGACCACCGCGCGGTCACGCACTTCGATCTTGTAAGCGCCGATGTGCTGGGTGATGCCGCCATGCTCCCGCTCGGCCACCCGCGTTTCGCGGATCGCGTCGAGCAGCGACGTTTTGCCGTGGTCAACGTGACCCATGACCGTGACGACGGGCGCGCGCGGGATCGCTCCAACGCTGCTCGTGTCTTCGCTCTGCTCCTGCACGACTTCCTCTTCGTAGGACCGAACCGTCGCGTCGTATCCGAACTCGCGGCAAACGTCCTGCGCGATCTCGATGTCGAGGGTCTGGTTGACCGTCAGCATCAGTCCCTTGCCGATCAGATACTTGAGGATGTCGCGGTTCTTCGCGTCGGGCATGCGCTCCGACAGCTCCTTGACCGTGACGCCTTCCGTGATCGTGATCGGACGCAGTGGACCTGTCCACTTCGGACGCTCCTGAGCGACGATCGGCGTGATCTCGCGGGCCCCCTTGTCGCGCGACTGACGGCGGGCGCCGATTCCAGGACGGTACATCCCGGGACGATTCCCGGGAGATGACGGCTGCGACGTCGGAGACGGAGGACCGCCTGGACGCCCGGCGGGACCCGTGGTTGTGGTCGTCGGCGCACCGCGCATGCCGGGCGTTCCGCCACGAAGCCCGGGACGCTGCGGAGGCGCCCCTGGACGGGTCGCCACACGATGCTGGCCGCTCGTGCGGGACGGCGATGCAATGGGACGAATCGCGCGAATGACCGGAGCGATCGGCCTGACCACCAGGGGCGTCGGTGGAGCGACCGGCGCGGTCGGGGCGGCCCCTTCTGGCGCATCCGGTGTTGCCGCCTTCGCGACGGGGGCGGGACGTCCGACGGGGCGAAGAGGGGCGATGCGAGGCGTCATGCGCACAGGAGCGGCAGACGGACCAACCGCAGGGACACCGCCTTCGATGACGTCGTCGTCACCCATACCCAGACCGAGACCGAGGCCGAGACCGGAGTCGCCTTCGCTTGGTGTGGATTTGGACGCCGAACTCCCGTCGACGACGGGCTCGGCTTCGGCTATGGGCTCAGGCGCTGCCACCACGGCGGCCTTACGCGCGCGCCCGATGGGCGCTACAGTGATCGGCGCGCGATGTTCGACCGGCGCCTCAACGACAGGCGCTGGGGCTGCGACCGGAACCTCTTCAGGAGCGACGACTTTCGCGCTGATCTCGGGCTTCGCAACGACGGGAGGCTCGGGCGCAGGCTCAACCGGTTTGACCGCGACGCGGGGCGCGAGGCGCACGGCGGGAGCGGCCACAACCACCGGCGCCGGAGCGGCAGCAGGTTTGGCGCGCGGCACGCCCGACTTGCGAGCGGCGCGTTCCTTCTCGGCCTCGACGGCGGCGAGTTCGCGTGCTTCGCGCTCGGCCGCCACCTTGGCTTCGCGGTCGCGTTCGACCTGATCGCGCTCCCCTTCGTCCTCCTCGGAACCATAAACGCGGTTCTTCTTGGAGCCCTGAGACTCGAGACGGACGTGGCGCTTGAATTTAGTGGCCTGGTCTTCGTCGACGGAGCTCGACGGGGCCTTCGCCTCGATTCCCATCGCCTTGAGCTTGTCGATGATCTCCTGCGAGGAGAAACCGAGTTCGCGGGCGAGTTCGTAGACGCGGGGTTTAGGCATGAAGCTTTTTTATCGACCTGTTTCTGAACGGATGGAAGGTACGGAAATACGAGGAGTCGCGAAGGAGCCAACGACCACGGCCGTTAAGCAGGATTTCCGGTGGCCGGAGCCACCGCGGCATCGCCGCCCTCAGAACCCGCTTCCGCAGGCGCCTCCTTGACGACAACCTTCGGAAGCGCCGCAGTGGCCGCTTCCTTGAGGTGAATGGCGGTCGCTTCGTCGATGTCGATCGAAGCGAACTCTTCGGTCGTCATCTGGAGAAGATGATCGAGACCCTGAACGCGAGCTTCCATCAAACGCTGGACGATGTCCTTGTCGATGCCGTCCATCATGCGGAACTCGGAGAGCTGCGCCGCGACTTCAAGGCGCTTCTCTTCCTCGCTCTTGATCTCGATGCGCCAGCCCACGAGCTTCGCCGCAAGGCGAACGTTCTGTCCGCGCTTACCGATCGCCAGCGACAACTGCTTGTCTTCGACGACCACTTCCATGATCTTCTGCTCGGTGTCGACCACCTGAACGCGCGACACCTGGGCGGGCTGCAGCGCGGCTTTGACTAGGGCGACGGGGTCGTCGTCCCATTCGATGATGTCAATCTTCTCGCCGCGCAGTTCGCGAATAACCGCCTGGACGCGGGTGCCCTTCATCCCGACACAGGCACCGATCGGATCGATGTCTTTGTGGGTTGACTCCACTGCGACCTTCGCGCGCTCGCCGGGCTCCCGGACGCAAGCGCGGATCTTGACCGTACCGTCGAAGATCTCGGGGACTTCCATCTCCAGCAGCTTGCGGAGCAGCGCGCCGTCGGTGCGCGACACCGTGACCTGAGGACCGCCTCGGGTGGAACGCTGAACCGAGAGGATGGCAACGCGGATGCGATCGCCCGTTTGATAGTTCTCAGCGCGGCTCTGTTCCTTGCGCGGAAGAACGGCTTCCGTGCGACCCAGATCGATGATGTAGTCGGTGCCTTCCTGGCGCTTGATCACGCCGTTGAGCACGTCGCCACGGCGGCGTTCGAACTCGGCGATCACGTTGTCGCGCTCGGCGTCGCGAACCTTCTGGAAGATGACCTGCTTCGCCGCCTGGGCGGCGATGCGGCCAAGGCCCTCGGTCTGCTTGGGGAACTCGATCTCCATTCCCAGTTCGGCTTCGGGAATGAGTTCGCGCGCCTGGTCCAGGCTGATCTCGATCTCTTCGTCGGTGACCTTTTCGACCACTTCCTTCACGGCGAAGACGTCGATGTCCCCGCTGTCGTGATTGAAGCGGCTGCGCAGGTCTTCGTCATTGTTGAAGAAGCGCTTCGCGGCTTGAAGAATGGCGTCCTCGATCGCGCGGATCACGACCTCGGGGTCGAGATTCTTCTCTCGGGAGACCTGCTCGATGCGTACTTTCAGCTCGTTAGCCATGATTTACCTGAACGAAATCTCTCTTTGGGCGTGGCGCAAAGCTGCAAACGGAACAGCGATTTCAGCGCCTTCCCGGCCCTTGTTGTCGCGAGGGACGATGCGGATGTCTATGTCGCTCACCGATTGGACGCGGCCCGTCACTTCTTTTACGGATTCCTTCGCGTCCGGAGACGCTTGGGCCGCGGCCACAATTTCGGGATCGACAAACGCGAGGTGAACATTCTTGTGAACCACCCTCTTGAAATCCGCGACCGACTTCAGCGGACGCGTCATCCCGGGGGACGAGACTTCGAGGGTGTACGAGCGACCGACCGGATCTTCGACGTCCAGGATCGCGGAGATTTCGCGCGAGGCGTTCTCCAGTTCGTCCAGACTGATCCGTTCCGGCTTGTCAAGATAGACGCGCACGATGGGACCGGATCCGCCGCGTTTCAACTCGAGATCTACGAACTCAAGCCCTGAAGACTTGGCGACACGCTCGGCGACCTCGCGGACGAAGACCTCTATTTCCAGTCCCTTACGGGGGTCTTTATTTCTATGAGGCGCGCCTGCGACCAAATCTTCACCGGCCTTAGAAAAGTTCTCGACGGAAAAAAAAGAGTGGGCATCTGCCCACTCAAGCAAGTGGCAGTATACGGGTCACGTAGTGGTTCCGGCAAGGCCTATCTACTTTGACCTGACGATCTTGGACTGATGGCAACGTCGCGGACCGCCGCCTCGGTGGCCCTCAGGAAGAGCCGATCTCACCGCTAACCTGGTTGCGCCGGAGACGGACAATCAGGGGCCTGATCGAGAGAAATGTCCCCAGGAAAATCGCGGGCGCGAAGAGCACCCAGGCCAGCATGGCGTGAAGGCAGGTCAATCCAAATTCTTCGATGAACTTCGGGAGGTTGGACCGGGCCAGATCGAGGACTTCGGTCGGTGAGAACGAAACGTTCGGAGCTCCGAGAATCCACTCGCCCAGGCGGACAAACGCGAAGATCAAAGGAATCTGCAGCGGGTAGACGGCGTAATTCACGGCGTGGGTCAGGGGCTGAGGCGCCCGAAGAATCAGGGCGGCGAGGAAGCAGCATGGGATCGACGCGCCCATGATTGGGAACACTCCGAAAGTGACCCCGATAGCCACGGCAAGCGCTAACTGCCGGGTCGAACTGCCCTGCAGCATCAGCGTCTCGAAAGGAAGGCCGATGTAACGGTGGAAGTAGCCTCGATCCTCAGGCCCGATCATTCGCACCCTTCTCAGGCTCAGCCAACGTGGATCCGAGGCCGGTCTGGGGGATTCTTGACCGCCCGGCGAAGCACCTCGCGCGTGACCGGCGCGGTGTCGCCTTCCCCAAGAAAGATGTATTTCAGGACATACGAAATCGGGTTGCCTTCCGTCCACCCAAAGTAGGCATGCGACGTCTGCTGCGATGTCGTCTGCGCCTTCAGCAGGATCGCTGCGATGGCGTTGGGAATAGCCGGAGCGGTGCAACGAAGGATGCGGTGCGGGCCAATTTTCACTCCGCGGACATCGATGTCGTCCTCGAAGGCTGAGGCATCGCCCTGAACCATCTCGAGAAAAACCACGGGCTCTCCCCCATTGAGGGAGTGGTCCTCACGCGCCTGATTTTCCTTCCGGGCGTACTCCTCGATCGTGCGCTTGTCGGGCCGATGCGCGATGATCCGGACGGGACTCGGCGCAAAGGAGGACAGAAAATCGGCGGCCTTGGGACTGAGCTTCACCTCCCCGATTCGCAACTCAGTCGAGCGCATCGCGCGCGACGTGATCGAAACCACGACGATCGTAAAGATGAAGAACGAGGCGATCTTCAGGCCTTCCGGGCGCTCCAAGATGTTGAGCGTCGTTGTATAACCGAATACAAGAGTCATCAGTCCGTAGACCCAGACAGAGCCTCGGTTGCGGTGCGCGATGGTGACCGCCACGGCGGCTGAGGTCATCAATACCAGAACGCCCGTCGCGTAGGCGCCACCCTGGGCGTTCACATCAGCGTCGAAGATTTTCGTGACAATCAGGCTGATCAGGGTGAAGACGAGAACGAGCGGGCGGGTGGCACGGGCCCAGTCGGGCGCCATTCCGTACGGCGGGAGATAGCGCGGCACGAGGTTGAGCAAGCCCGCCATGGCGGACGCCCCGGCGAACCACAGAATTACAATGGTGGAGAGGTCGTAGACCGTGCCGAAGGCGTCGCCGAGAAGAGTGTGGGCCAGGAACGAGAGTCCACGACCGTACGCCTTGCCGCCTTCCTCAAATTCCCGGGCTGGAATCAACACCGTCGTCACAAAGGACGAGGCGATGAGGGCGACGCTCATGATCAGCGCGGCGGTCGCGAGCAGCTTGCGGGTGTTGCGGATTCGACCTAAGGGACGCGCGGGAATGTCATCTTCGCGACCTCGAACCAGCGGCATCACCGCAACCCCGGTCTCGAAACCTGACAGACCGAGTGCCAATTTCGGGAACAGCAGCAGGGCGATTCCGACCGCCATCCACGGGCTCCCGTGCTGAGTCATCACGGTCGTCCACCAACCGTTCAGCAGATCTCCCCGGCTAAACACCTCGTTCATTGCGAGGCCGATAACCACGACATTGAGAGCCAGGTACAAGGCAACGATGAACACGGCGAATCCGATCGCTTCCTTGAAGCCGATCATGAACACAGCACCCAAGCCCAGCAGAAGCATGGAGGTGACAAGGACGGTGTGGTGCCCCACGACGCCTGGAACGAAAGGATTCTCGGCGATGTGAGCGGTCGCGTCGGCCGCCGACATCGTCATTGTGATGATGAAGTCCGTGAACGCGAAACCGAGCAGAACGAGAACGAATACCTTCCCCTTCCAACGCGGCAGCAATTCCTCCAGCATCAAGATGCTGCCTTGGCCATGCGGCGAGTGCTTGGCGACCTGCGCGTAGATGGGAAGCGCCACGCACAACGTGACGACGACGAGAATCAGCGTCGCGATCGGCGACAGAACTCCCGCCGCAAGTATTGCTATTCCAGGCTGATAGCCAAGCGTCGAGAAATAGTCGACGCCGGTCAGGCACATGACCTGCCACCAGGGAGCCGTCGACTGGTGGTTGGACTTTTCGTTCCTCCCGTGGAGGAGCCAGTCTCCGAGCCATCTCCCGTCGTGCAGGGGGATGGCTCGAAGCGATTGCGATTCCGAGGCGTCGCTTTCGCCCGATGGGTTCATTGCTTAGGGAAGCATATCGGAGAATGAAGTTCGGCCCTTAAGGCCGCGCCCCCGCACTTCGGCTCCGAACGCAGTATCCTCTGCGGCTAGATGAGCCGCGATTGGGACGACCTACGTAAGGATTTTCCAGGGACCGCCGAACGGGTCTACTTGAATGCGGCAGCGGCGTCGATCAGTCCGCGCTGGGTTCGCGAGGCGATTGCCCGCTACCAGCTTGAGCTTGAAGAAGGCGGCGACGCTCACTGGGATCTCTGGCTCGCACAGATGGAAGTGGTGCGCGAACGCGTTGCCCGCTTCATCGGAGCGCAGGCGGACGAGATCGCGTTTGTCACGAATTCATCTGACGGCATGAACATCCTCGCTGACCTCGTGTCGGCCGACGGGCCGGTTCTGTCAAACGAGATGGAATTCCCCACTGTCACTCTCCCCTTCCTCCACCGCGGCGCACAGGTGCAGTTCGTCCCCGCGATCGAGGGCGAACTTCGTCTCGAGATGTTCGATGAGACGCACGCCCCTCGCGCCGCTTCCATCGCGGTCAGCCACGTCCAGTACTCCAATGGCTTCCGCATCGACCTTGAAGCGCTCGGAGCCTTGAAGGGGCGTCGTCCGCTGCTCGTTTGCGGATCGCAGTCGATCGGAGCGTTCGAAGTGGACGTTCAGGC
>JBDSLN010000237.1:0-3450 GCA_039916365.1 Vicinamibacteria bacterium | reverse complement strand
GTCGAAGGTCCACGTGATGCGCTTGATGCCGCAACGAAGAGCGTGATCGCGCTGAGCCCACTTGAGCTTCTGACCCACCTGGCCGCCGCGGAACGCGGGCCGCACGGCAAGCATGTCGGAATGCCAGAAGATCTCGCCGCCGACATAGGCAGGAAGCGCGTACGCGAAACCGGCGATCGCACCATTTTCCATTTCCGCGACGAGAACCGAACCCCCGGCGTGCATGGCCGCCTTCATCTGGAGGTGGCCAACGATCTCGATGTCTTCGACATTCCAGACCTCGCGCTGAATGAGCGCGGTTTCCTGGAGATCGGCCGTCGACACAGCTTCGCGGATGCGCATAGAGAGAGGAGCAGCCAAACCGCTGAACTCTAGCCGGAACTCGATCGGTCGTGCGATGAATGGGGCCCCCGCATCACCGCACGGTGGACCGAGCTTCTCGGAATGGCGCGGGCCCTTGTCCGAGCGAAGGCCGAGGCGCCGTTCCTGAGCGGAGCGGGTCGCAAGGCTCGTTGGAGTCTTGGTGACGCGGCAGCGTCACTCCATTCATCGAGAACGCCATGCGAACCACGGAGACGAAGGAACGACCAAGCGCCTTGGCCGCAGCCACCGCGTACCGAGGCGCGGGGCCGCTTCCACCACCAGACCGCTTCGCCGTGTCGTCTGGCAAGATGCTCCCCCTGATGAAGCGTTTGATGGGGTTATGGCGCGGCGAGGCGGGGGGAAAAGAGGTCCTGGATCTCGGTCTGCCTCTCATCCTCTCGATGATGTCGGTGACGCTCCAGCACTTCGTGGACCGCATCTTCCTGACCTGGTGGTCGCCCGAGGCGGTGGCCGGGGTGACGACGGGCGGCTTCGCGATGTGGGTGGTCACTGGCCTCTTTAATGGCACGGCTGAATACGCAACGCCGTTTGTCTCCCAGTACGTCGGTGCGAAGCGCGAGGAGCGGATCGGGGCCGTGGTCTACCAGGCCGCTTACTTCGCGGTTCTCGCCGGAGCGCTCGGATGGCTCCTTTCGTTCTTCGTGCCTTCCCTCTTCAATCTAGTCGGCCACGCGCCCGCGATCCGCGAGCATGAGATTTCTTACGCAGTCATCATCATGCAGGGGACGTTTCCGGTCGTTCTGATGGTGGCGTTCTCCACTTATTTCGCCGGGCGCGGAAAGACGCGAGTCGTCCTCGGCGTCACCCTCGCCGCCACGGTGCTCAACGTGTTCCTCGACTGGCTGCTGATCTTCGGGAACCTGGGGGCGCCCACGCTGGGAACGCGCGGAGCGGCTTACGCCACGGTCGCGAGCCAGGTCTTCGGGGCCTTGGTCTACCTCGCGCTGATCCTCAATGCGCCCGCCCGCGACGCGCACGGCTTCAAAGACTTCCGTTTTCAGCCGGAGTTGTTCGCGCGTCTGCTGAAGCTCGGCGTGCCCTCAGGACTCCAGCCTTCCCTGGAGATCCTGGGCTTCACCCTGTTTATGTTCATCATCGGTGATCTAGGTGTCGCCCCTCTTGCTGCGACGTCGATCGCCTTCAATCTCAACGGCATCGTCTTTCTGCCAGCGATTGGGCTGGGTTACGGCGTGTCCACTCTGGTGGCGCGCTACCTGGGGATGAAGCGTCCGGCCCTCGCGGATCGGGCGATCAAGTCGGGTCTTGTGATCTCGCAGATCTACATGATTGGCTGCAGCCTGGTCTACGTGTTGGCGCCCGCTTTTCTCCTTGCTCCGTACGCGATGGGTGCGGACCCGGCGACGTTCGGGGAGGTCAGCCGCATCGCCACCGTCCTTCTTCGCTTCGTGGCTTTCTATTCCATCTTCGACATGGTCAATGTCGTCTGCGCCGGCGGATTGAAGGGTGCCGGCGACACACGATTTCCCGTGACCGCGACGGTGGTCATCTCGTGGGTCGTGATGCTGATTCCGACCTGGTGGTTCTGCGTGCGCGGATCTCGCGGGGTCTACGTGGCCTGGGTCTTCGCCACGCTCTACGTGGTCGTTCTCGGAGTTGTGATGTTCGTCCGGTATCGTAAAGGCGCTTGGAAGAACCTCACCGTCATCGAGTCGGACGCGTCGCCGGCTCTCGACCTTCCTTGAGGCTCGGCGTCCTTCCAGTCGTCATCGGGCTGGTCTCGGTGATCCTGCTGGGCTTGTGTCTCTCCAGTGATCCCGCGAAGCTGAGCGGCGGCCGATTCTTCTCGGACGGCGCCACCTACTACATGATGGGCCAGAGTCTGGTGTCCGACTTCGACTTCGAGTACACCGCGGCCGATCTGGCGCGAGTGAAGAACGAATATCCGAGCGGCCCGGGCGGCATCTTCCTCAAGCGCGCGTCGGGAGGGTATGAGCTTGACCGGTCAGCGCCGTGGCTGAAGCGCGTTCCCGAAGATCAGAAAAAAATCTACTTCGGCAAGGCGATGACCTATCCCGTCCTGGCTGCACCGTTTGTTCTGCTCTTCGGCACACGAGGGTTTCTGATTTTCAACGCGATCTGCCTGATCGTCGCGTGGATCTGCGCCATCGTTGAACTGCGCACCCGCATGACTCCCGGCCGCGCGCTCATTGCTTCCACTGCGCTCGTCCTGGCCACCATCGCGCCCATCTACATCTTCTGGATTCAGCCCGAGCTTCTCAATCTCGCTCTGGTGTCGATGGCGTTGCTGGCCTGGAGGCGGGATAGGCCGATGCTCTCGGCCGTGCTGTTCGGTATCGCGACTTACACGAAGGCCACGCACGCCTTGCTCGCTGCTCCCCTGGGATTTGCGCCCCTGTTCGACCCGGCTCTCCCCTTGATGCGACGTCTGCTGGAGACGGTCCGTCGCGGTGCGGTGATGATCGGTTGCGCTGTGCTGCTCTTTGGCCTGAACACCGCGGTCACCGGCGAATGGAACTATCAGGGCGGCGAGCGCAAAACCTTCGGCTCGAACTTCCCCTTTGAACGCATCGAAACCAAGGATGTGACCTTCGGCAACAGCGGCGAGTGGATGACCACGATGAAACTGGGCCCGCTCCAGACCGGAGAAGCGGAGGCCCTTGGGTCGGGCATCGCGCAATCGCCCCAGGAGCTTCACGAGATGTTTATCGCGAATCTCTCCGACTTCTGGTTTGGCCGCTACTCGGGAATGCTTCCTTACTTCGCCCCGGCGTTTCTGGCGCTCCTGATGTTCCTGCTCGTCGGACCGCGCGAGAAGGCCGGCTGGCTTGCCTTGTCGGGAACGCTGATTTTCTTCTACGTGAACATCGCCATTCTTCCCGGTCCGACGAACTGGTACGGCGGTGGCGGTACGGTGGGAAATCGCTACTTCACCGCAGTGCTGCCACTCGCGGTGTACTTCCTGCCGCGCGGACGTGAACTCCTCGTGGCCCTTCTTGGCACGGGGCTGAGTGTGCTCTTTCTTCTTCCTGCATGGATCCACCCGGTCACGCATTCACTCAGTCCGGCGCTCCTTGCGAGTCGTCC
>JBDSLN010000236.1:0-5472 GCA_039916365.1 Vicinamibacteria bacterium | reverse complement strand
GGGCCACGCGGCACCCGCGCCCTCTTCGTTGAAAGAAACCACCGCCAAAGTTGTGGCCTCCACTGACGCGAAAGCCTCGGCACCCGACGACCTGACCTCCGGCAACGTGAAGGTGGTTCATGAAGATGGTGCCACCACGTTGACCCTGGATGACGCCGAGATCTCCCTTTCGAACCGGCTTCAGTTCCGCTTCATCGATGAGATCCCAGCCAACAGCGTCCGGCTTCCCGGCACCACCTCCAACGGCCAGGCGAAGCCCTCATTCCGGATCCGTCGCGCGAAGACTTCTCTAGACGGCTGGGTGTGGAGGAAGGAGTTGACCTTCGAACTCCAGCTTTCGTGGGCCGGTCCGGAAGCCGGAACGTCCACTCAGACCCCACTGGAAGACGCTGTTGTGAGCTATGACGCCTCCAAAAAGGGCTCATTCAAGATCGCCATCGGCCAGATGAAAGTACCGCTCGGCCGTCAGGAAATGACGACCTCCAGCAAGCTCCTGTTCGCCGACCGCTCGCTGTTGAATGGTGAGTTCACCCGTGGTCGCGACGTGGGCATCCAGTTGAGCGGCCGTGTTGCGAACAACAAAGTCGAATACTTCGCCGGAGCCTTCAACGGAAATTCCGCCAGCCGTGGCACGAACGACAACACCAAGCTCCAGTACAACGCGCGCCTGAGCATCGAGCCGTTTGGCAAGGTCGGCTATTCCGAAAGTGCCTTCGACGGCTGGGACAAGCCGCTCCTCGCCATCGCGGGTCAGTTCGAAAACAACAATCTCAGCGGCGCCACGAACCTCACGGACCTCAACACCACCGTGCTCGGCGCGGACTTGATGTACAAATACAAAGGCTTCTCCGTCTTCGCGGAATACTTCAATCGCAAGCGGAAGCCTGAAGCGGTGAGCGGCTCCTCGAGCGCGACCTCCGGCACCGCAGCGCAGGGCTCTGGCACCTTTCATTCGAATGGATACAACGTCGAGGCGGGGTATTTCCTGAAGCGCGACAAGGTCGAGATTGGCGTGCGCTTCGCGGGGTACGATCCTTCCGACTCGCTGGCGTCGAACAACCGCAGGGAAGTGGGCGGCGTTTTGAACTACTTCATTCTCAAGAACTCGTTCAAGATCGTGGCCGACTTCCGGTCCTTGCGCGACGACCTCGCCAAGGAGACCGCGAAAGAACTCCGTATCCAGACGCAGGTCGTGTTTTAAGAGATCCGTTCAAGG
Source organism: Vicinamibacteria bacterium (assembly GCA_039916365.1). Taxonomy (GTDB): domain Bacteria; phylum Acidobacteriota; class Vicinamibacteria; order Fen-336; family JAGNNV01; genus JAGNNV01. Next base: position 4,256 of record JBDSLN010000236.1, on the reverse strand, counting down.
ACTACGATGAAACGCTTTCTGACTTCTGTGGCTCTGGCCGCGACCCTGCTGCTCCCAAACGCGGGCGACGCTCCGATGGCGGCGCCTGGCGTGGTCGGTTCGTCCGTGCTGTCGGCCATGGCGCAGGCCCCGAGCGTGCGGGTCGTGGTTCTCTTCAATGGCGACGACCTGTCGCTGACCGATCTTGGTACGCGCTCAAAGGCTATTTCAGAGCGTCGCGAAGGCGTCCTGGACCAGCTTGATCCGAGCGAATTCCGGGTGACCGATGTCTTCGCCAACATCTCCGCCATCGGCGGGTACGTCACCTACGAGGGTCTCAAGAAGCTGGTACGCGACTACCGCGTGCAGAAGATCGACTTGGATGTTCCGGGTCAGATGACTCTTGCGGAGAGCACGGCTCTCGTGGGCGCGCGCGAGGTTCAAGCCTCCGGAATCACGGGCGCGGGCGTCGTCATCGCGGTGCTGGATACGGGCATCGACACCGACCATCCGGATCTGGCGGACGACATCGTTGCCCAACAGTGCTTCTGCGTCAACGCGGACGGCGCCACCGGTTGCTGTCCGGGCGGGAAGACCGAAGCGTCCGGCGCGGGCGCGGCGGAAGACGAGCAGGGTCATGGAACGCACGTCGCGGGTGTGATCACGTCAGGCGGTCGCGTCGCTCCCCGCGGCATGGCCCCAGATGCCGACATCGTCGCGGTGCGTGTTCTCGACAAGAATGGCGCCGCCGCGTCGTCCACGCAGCTCATGAAGGCGTTTGACTGGATCATCAGCACGCAGCCCGCCGTCAAGGTCGTCAACACGTCGCTTGTGTTCGGCAGCTTTCCTGGACAGTGCGATTCCGCGAACGCCTTCACCTCGGGCTTCGCGCAGGCCGTCAACACTTTGCGCGCGCGGGGTACGGTCACCGTGTCTTCCGCGGGCAACGCCGGCAACAAAACGGAAATTGGCGCTCCGGCCTGCTTGTCGGGGGCGATCGCGGTCGGCGCGATCTATGACGCGAACGTGGGCACGATCAGTTTCGGATGCACCGATGGATCAACCACCGCCGACAAGATCGCGTGTTTCTCGAACAGCAGTTCAGCTCTTGACTTCCTGGCACCTGGCGCGGCGATCACGTCATCCGGGATCGGTGGGGGTGTAGCCGGATTCGCGGGAACGTCGCAGGCAGCACCTCATGTCGCCGGAGCGATTGCGCTCCTGCTTCAGATCAAGCCGACCGCGACGGCGCAGGAGCTCGAGAACGTGCTGAAGGGATCGGGACGTCCCATCACTGATCCCGTCAACGGCATCACCACCACGCGCATCGACGTCCAGAACGCCGCCGTCTTCATCAAACGTTAAGTCGGGGGGCCGCAGCTGCTGTCCGTTCCCGTACTCACCTATCGCGTGAGCTTGCGGTACTTGATGCGGTGCGGCTGGTCGGCGTCGGTGCCGAGACGACGATGGCGATCCGCCTCGTAATCCTGATAGGTGCCCTCGAACCAGATCACCTGGGAGTCGCCTTCAAACGCCATGATGTGGGTGGCGATTCGGTCGAGGAACCAGCGGTCATGTGAGACGACCACCGCGCAGCCGGCGAAGTTCACCAGAGCTTCTTCGAGTGCGCGCAGCGTATCGACGTCAAGGTCGTTGGTCGGCTCGTCGAAGAGCAGGACGTTGCCGCCGCTCTTGAGAAGCTTCGCGAGCTGGAGACGGTTGCGTTCGCCGCCTGAGAGATCGCGCACCTTCTTCTGTTGATCGGGGCCGCGGAAACCGAACGACGCGCAATACGCGCGTGAGTTCATCTCCCGCTTGCCGACGATGACGAGATCCTTGCCGCCGTCGGAGATCTCTTCCCAGACGTTGAAGTCGGGATTCAGCGCCTCGCGTGATTGGTCGACATAGGACAGCGCCACCGTTTCGCCGATTTTCAGAATTCCGGAGTCGGGTTTTTCCTGGCCCATGATCATGCGGAAGAGCGTCGTCTTGCCAGCGCCGTTGGGACCGATGATGCCGACGATGCCGCCGCGCGGCAGAGTGAAAGCGAGATCTTCCATCAGAACGTTGTCGCCGTAGGCTTTCTTCAGGCCCTTGGCTTCAATCACCAGGTCGCCGAGACGCGGTCCGGGGGGGATCGTGATTTCGCGACGATTGTCCTGCTTTTCCGTGGCCTGCTCCTCGGCGAGCAACTCCTCGTAGTGAGCCAGACGCGCCTTGCCCTTGGCCTGACGGGCGCGCGGAGCCATGCGGATCCATTCGAGTTCGCGGTCGAGCGTCTTCTGTCGATTGCTCGTTTCCTTCTCTTCGAGCGCCAGGCGATTCTTTTTCTGCTCGAGCCAGCTCGAATAGTTGCCTTCCCAGGGAATGCCCTGGCCGCGATCGAGTTCGAGAATCCAACCGGCCACGTTGTCGAGGAAGTAGCGGTCATGGGTGATCGCGACGACCGTGCCCTTGTATTCCTTCAAATGACGTTCGAGCCAGGCGACGGATTCGGCGTCAAGGTGGTTCGTGGGTTCGTCGAGAAGAAGCAGGTCGGGCGCGTCGAGCAGCAGACGGCACAACGCCACGCGACGTTTTTCACCGCCGGAAAGCTTGGCCACCCCGGAGTCGCCCGGCGGAAGGCGCAACGCGTCCATGGCCATGTCGAGGTGGGTGTCGAGGTTCCACAGATCCTGCGAATCGATCACGTCCTGCAGACGCGAGAACTCGTCAGCGGTTTCGTCCGCGTAGTTCGCGGCCAGCTCGTCGTAGCGGGTGAGGATCTTGCGCTTCTCTGCGACCGCCAGTTCGACGTTCTCGCGCACATTCTTCGTCTCGTCGAGAACGGGCTCCTGAGGCAGAAACCCAACCTTCACGCCTTGAGCGGCGAAGGCCTCGCCCGCGAAGTTCTTGTCCTGTCCTGCCATGATGCGGAGCAACGTGGATTTGCCCGCGCCGTTCGCGCCGAGCACGCCGATCTTGGCGCCGGGGTAAAACGAGAGCCAGATCCCCTTGAGGAGTTCTTTGCCCTGCGGCGTCACTTTGCGCAGGTCCTTCATTGTGAACATGTACTGGGCGGCCACGGTTTCACTCTCCTCGATCAAACGAACATGGGGACCAATCGTCACGATTGGCCAGCCCGCGATACTCTCACATTCTCTCCGAGCGATGGCTCCAGAGCACGCTCCTTGAGGCCGATCTTGTCCACCCACGAATTCGTTCTACGTTCCCCGATGCCAGTGAGTGCTCCTGAGCTTTTCGCTTGGCACATGCGGCGCGGCGCGTTTGAGCGCTTGGCGCCGCCCTGGGAAGAGCCCATTGTCGATTCCGTCTGGGCGCCTCCGACCCTGGGGCAAACCGTAGAGCTTCAGGTGCCGATAGCACCGGGCGTGCGCTTCCGCTGGATCTCCGAGTTCGTCGACGTCCGAAAGGATGAGATGTTTCGGGACATCCAAGTGACCGGACCGTTCGCGTCCTTCGATCACCAACACAAGTTCGAGCCCGCGGGACCTTCAGCCAGCATGATGGAGGATCGGATCAAGTACTCGCTGCTCGGAGGTCGCATGGGCGACTCTCTTCAACACTCGATGGCCCGTAGAAAGCTGGAAGCAGCATTCGCCTATCGACATCGTGTCCTTCACGCGGATCTGAGTGCGCACAAGCAATCGACACGGCGGGGATTGCGCGTCCTGATTTCGGGCTCGACTGGCCTCATCGGGAGCACGCTGGTCGCTTTTTTCGAGAGCGGGGGACATGACGTTTTCCGATTGACTCGACGCGCGCCCGCGAACGACCATGAGATCGAATTCGATACCGCCAAGGGTGCCGCTCATCCTTCTGAGATGGAAGGCTTCGACGCGGTTGTCCACCTCGCCGGTGATTCGATTGCCGAGGGTCGATGGACGGCGGGAAAGAAGACGTTGATCCGGGATTCGCGCGTTCCCTTCACCAAGCGCCTGGCCGAAACTTTGGCCGCCCTCAAAAAGCCTCCACTGGTTTTTGTTTCAGCGTCCGCCATTGGCTACTACGGCGATCGGGCCGATCGCGTTCTGCGTGAATCCGATCCGCCCGGCTTGGGGTTTCTTCCCGACGTCTGCGTCGAATGGGAAGCCGCCGCCGAACCCGCGTCGCTCGCCGGCATTCGCGTGGTCAATCTGCGCACGGGCCTCGTGCTCACACCCAAAGGCGGTGCGCTTGCGCCGATGCTCATCCCCTTCAGCGTCGGTCTGGGCGGTCCGTTGGGAAGCGGGAAGCAGTGGTGGAGCGCCATCGCACTCGATGATCTGATTTATTTG
>JBDSLN010000235.1:0-2910 GCA_039916365.1 Vicinamibacteria bacterium | reverse complement strand
TAGGCGCGGTCGGCGATCGCCTGCAGCGAGATCTGTTCGCCGAAACTGTCCTCCATGAACGCGATCGCGGCGTCGACGGCGTTGCGCTGTCCGCCGCTCAACGCCTGGCTGCTCGATCTCACCGCACAGTCTTTCCTGACGAGTCCTGATTTGTCGAACTTCTCAGGCAAGGTCTCCGACTCCGGTGAAGGTCGCTGGACGGTGGCTGCGGCTAACGACGAAGGTGTTCCCGCCCACGTGTTGACGGCGTCTCTGTTCGAGCGGTTCGCTTCTCGCGGCCAGGATGATTTCCAGAACCGGGTGCTTTCCGCGATGCGCTTCGGCTTCGGCGGACACGTCGAAAAGAAATGACACAGAAGGCGCCGCCCTCCGACGCGCTCGTCTTCTTCGGCGCCACGGGAGATCTTGCATACAAGAAGATCTTCCCGGCGCTGCAGTCGATGGCCAAGCGCGGCCAACTGACGTTCCCAGTGATCGGTGTCGCAAAGTCGGGCTGGAACAACGACCAGCTGATTGAGCGCGCCAAGGCCAGTGTCAAGGCGTACGGTGGCCTGGACGAAGAAGCGTTCAAAGTGCTCGCATCCAAGCTCCGCTACGTCGACGGTGACTACAACGGGCTTGAAACGTTCACCGCGCTGAAGGCCATTCTCGACAAGGAGAACGCGACGCATCCCACTCACTATCTCGCGATTCCGCCGAGTCTCTTCCCGACCGTTATTCAGCGCCTGGCCGAGTCCGGCTGCGCGAAGAATGGACGGGTGGTCGTGGAGAAGCCCTTCGGACGGGATCTCGAATCGGCGCGCGCGCTGAACGAAGTCGTCCATCAGGCCTTCGACGAGTCGTCGATCTTCCGCATCGATCACTACCTCGGCAAGGAGCCGGTCCAGAACATCCTCTACTTCCGCTTCGGGAACTCGTTCCTCGAGCCGATCTGGAACCGCAACTACATCGAAAACGTTCAGATCACCATGGCCGAAAGCTTTGGAGTCAGCGGCCGAGGGAAGTTCTACGATGAGACGGGTGTGATTCGCGACGTCATTCAGAATCATCTGTTGCAGGTCGTCGGATTTCTCGCCATGGAAGCGCCGTCGTCTGGAAGTCCGGATGCGATCCGCGATGAGCAGGCGAAGGTTCTCCGCACCGTACGTTCACTTGATACCGCCCATATGGTTCGCGGACAATTCCGCGGTTACCGTGATGAGCCGGGCGTGGCCAAGGATTCCTACATCGGCACTTACGCGGCGTTGAAGCTGTATATCGATTCGTGGCGTTGGGCTGGCGTTCCCTTTTTCGTGCGCGGCGGCAAGGCGCTTCAGAAAACCGTGACCGAAGTGGTGGTTGAACTGAAGACGCCGCCTCAGGTCGTGTTTCATGAAGCGGCCTTCTCGCAAGGCAACTATGTCCGCTTCCGCCTCGGGCCGGAAGTGGAGATCGCAATCGGTGCGCGCGCGAAGCGTCCCGGCGATGGCATGGCCGGGCGTCCGGTCGAACTCAAGGTTGTGCAGGACAACAAGGGCGACGAGATGGACGCGTACGAACGTCTCCTCGGCGACGCGATGGACGGCGATCCGACGCTGTTCGCGCGTTACGACACTGTCGAAGCGGCATGGCGAATTGTGGACCCGGTCATTCACGGATCGAGCGACCTTTGGGAATATGAACCGGGCTCATGGGGCCCGCATCAGGCTGATCGCCTGGTGGCAGATGTGGGAGGTTGGCACTCACCCGAATGACGAAACGAGTTCTGGTTCTGGATGTCGGTGGCACAAATCTCAAGCTGCGACTGGCCGGAGATGCCGAGGCCACTAAGATTCCCTCCGGCCCGAAGTTCACCCCCCGCGACCTGGTGGCTGCGGTGAAGAAGTTCACCGCGGGCAAGACAGTCGATGTCGTGACCATGGGATTTCCTGCCGCCATCGTGGACGGCAAGATCGGCGCCGAACCGGTCAACCTCGGTAGCGGGTGGGTGGGCTTCGATTTCGCCAAGGCACTTGGGAAGCCGGTCAAGCTTGTCAATGATGCCGCCATGCAGGCGCTGGGAAGTTACGAAGGCGGCACCATGCTGTTCCTCGGCCTGGGCACTGGCCTGGGATCGGCGCTCGTGATCAACAACCAGATGGCGCCCCTTGAATTGGCGCACCTTCCGTATCGACGCGGAGAGTACGAGGACTACGTTGGTCTTCGTGGCTATGAGAAGTTCGGCAAGAAAATCTGGCGCGAACACGTGGCGCGGGTGTCATCGCTCCTGAAGGCCGCGATGGTGGCCGACTACGTGGTCCTCGGCGGCGGTCAAGCGAAGAAGATCAAGGAGCTGCCTCCAGGGTGCCGTCGTGGCGATAACGACAACGCCTTCAAGGGCGGTCAGCGAGTGTGGGAGCCGCGCAAAGCCTGATTCGCTGAGCCGCCACAAAAAAAGGTGGGCCTGGCGCCGGCCTCTCGGTTGAGAGAACGCGGTCAAGCCAGGCCCGGGGGTGGGATCATTTGAGTGGATCCCTGACCGTCTCGGAGTGGACGGCTCTGGATGCGTCATTGCTTACCCGTTGATACGCTTTGGTGCTGTCTTCAGGCGTTCTCAGGGCTTTTCTGATTCGGTGGAGCTTCGTCTGTCATGCGTTGTGTTGCTGATTGCGCCTCCCGGTTGGTTAGAGGTTTCTTTACGACCTGCTATCCGTCAGTGTGCGTCGATGCTTCGTGCCCCCTGACGCCCTTAATCTGCTCCTCAACGGAAATCATGTCAACCCTTTTTTAGGTGAATTTTTCACTGGGGTGTGATCCACGTGCGCTCGGTTGCGCGATGGGTCACCTGCGAGGCTGGCCCGATCCATTGTCCGAGCGGAGGCAGTCCCTTCATCCGCAGGACTTCGGACGTGGTGGATGAGTTGGACCACTTCGGCCGAGGCGCCGTTCCTG
>JBDSLN010000234.1:0-4561 GCA_039916365.1 Vicinamibacteria bacterium | reverse complement strand
GAAGCGTGCGCGCGACATCATGAACATGATGGCGGAAGCGGCGTGGCAGTGCGGCGATCCCGGCATGCAGTTCGACACCACGATCAACGACTGGCACACCTGTCCAAACACCGCACGCATCAATGCGAGCAACCCATGCTCCGAGTACATGTTCCTTGACGACACCGCGTGCAACCTGGCCTCGTTGAACCTCATGAAGTTCGTGCGTGAGGACGGCGAGTTCGATGCCACCTCCTTCCGCGCCGCCTGCCGCACTCTGATCACCGCCCAGGAAATTCTGGTCGACAACGCGAGCTATCCGACGCCGATGATCGAGAAGAACTCGCATGAGTTTCGTCCGCTTGGCCTCGGCTACGCGAACCTCGGCGTTCTGTTGATGGACCGTGGTCTCGCTTACGACTCCGATGCCGGTCGCGCCTACGCCGCAGCGGTTACTTCGTTGATGCACGGCGAGGCGTACGCCCAGAGCGCGCGGGTCGCGTCGTCGATGGGGACCTTCGCGGGCTATGCCAAAAACGCCGAGCCGATGCTCCGCATCATCGAGAAGCACCGCCAGCATGCGCACATGATCGATGCCTCGATCGTGCCGCGTCCGCTCATGCGCGAAGCCATTGATGTCTGGGATGAGGCGTACACGCTCGGCGCCCAGCACGGCTATCGCAACTCACAGGTCACGGTCCTCGCGCCGACCGGCACCATCGGTTTCATGATGGATTGCGACACCACCGGCATCGAGCCTGACATCGCGCTGGTGAAATACAAGAAGCTTGTCGGCGGCGGCATGATCAAGATCGTCAACCAGTCGGTGCCGACCGTCCTCCGCAGGCTCGGATACAACGCGTCGCAGGTTCAGGACGTGTTGAGGTACATCGACGACAAGGAAATGATCGAAGGCGCGCCGCACCTCAAGAACGAGCATCTCGAAGTGTTCGACTGCGCCTTTCCGCCCAAGGACGGAAAGCGGTCGATCCACTACATGGGTCACATCAAGATGATGGCGGCGGTCCAGCCCTTCCTCTCCGGGGCGATCAGCAAGACCGTCAACATGCCGACCGACTCCACGCCCGAAGAGATCGGCAAGGCCTACATCGAATCGTGGCGCATGGGCCTCAAGGCAGTCGCGGTGTATCGCGATGGCTGCAAGCGTTCGCAGCCGCTCTCGACCTCGATGCCGGCGAAGGATCTCAAGGACGGCAAAGCGCACGGTCTCGACGTTCAGGTCGTCGCGGTTCCGGGAATCGGTGTGGTCGAAGGCCGGCCGGTTCGTCGCAAGCTGCCGGATGAGCGCCAGGCGATCACCCATAAGTTCGCGATCGCGGGACACGAGGGCTACATCACGGTCGGCATGTACGAAGACGGCAAGCCCGGCGAAGTCTTCCTGGTCATGGCCAAGGAAGGTTCCACGGTCTCCGGCTTGATGGACGGCTTCGCGACCTCTCTGTCACTGGCCCTTCAGTACGGCGTGCCGCTCGAAGCGATCGTCGACAAGTTTTCGCACACCCGCTACGAGCCGTCGGGCTTCACCAAGAATCCGGAGATCGGGTATGCAAAGTCGATCACCGACTACATCGCCCGCTGGCTGGCCGCGAAGTTCCTCGGCCGGACACGCGACAGCGAAGGTGAACCGGCCTTGATCCCGGCCACCACCTCCGAGACGCCTCGGCCGTCCCCGTCGATCTACGCGGTGGCCAAGAGCACAGCGACCGTGCCCGCGATGTCTTCATTGAGTGGCCACGAGAGAGTGGCATTCAAGGTTCAGGCTGATGCGCCCCCTTGTCACGAGTGCGGTTCGTTGATGGTTCGTAATGGCGCCTGCTATCGCTGCGCAAACTGCGGCTCCACCAGCGGCTGTTCCTAAAGAATCACAGGAATTGGGCGGAGCCTGAAGAGACTTAGAAAGAAACATGGAAGAACTTCAAGAACAGGTCACACGCATGCTCGGGACGCTCACGTTTGAGCAGCTCGAGATGGTCATCAAATACGCCGAAAGCCTGAACCGCAACGCCGCGTCGGCCTTCGACAACGACCTGGTGGTGCTGCTCGAGGACGAAATCTCGGCAGCCTGATCAGCGCTTTCGAACAGTTGTGAGAGGAGCCCAAGGAACAACGCTTGGGGCATTCTCGTCTGGGGTTGAGACGGGAAGGAGCCGCTTTCGCTCCAACCGTGGTTAGATCGCTGCTCCCTCACCCACGCCATGTCCGACATTCTCGTCAATTTCGAAGCGCTGACCGTGCGTTACGGTTCCAGGGTGGCTCTGGATGCGGCAACGGGACATTTCAGTCGTGGCGCCACCGGTCTCCTCGGCCCCAACGGCGCAGGCAAAACCACGCTCCTGAAGTCTCTGCTTGGCTTCCTCACTCCGACCTCAGGCAAGCTCGAAGCCTTTGGACTGTCCCCGGCGAAGGCGCCCCTCGAGGTCCGACGGCGTATCGGCTACATGCCTGAGGTTGACGCCTACCTTCCTGACCTGACCGCCGTTCAGACGGTGGCTTTCGCGGGCGAACTCTCCGGGCTGCCGCAGAGCGAGTCGATGCGTCGCGCCCATGAAGTCCTTCAGTTCGTGGGTCTGGGCGAGGAGCGCTACCGCAAGGTCGAGACGTATTCGGCCGGCATGAAACAGAAAGCGAAGCTCGCCACCGCGATCGTTCACGATCCCGAGATCGTCCTTCTCGACGAGCCGACGAATGGCCTCGATCCGGTGGGTCGTGAAGAGATGCTGCAGCTCATAGGGGACATCGTGACCCTTCGCGGACTTTCGGTGGTGCTTTGCTCGCACCTTCTTCGCGACGTGGAAAAGGTCTGCGAGAACATTCTCGTCATCTCGGGTGGCGCGATCCGCACACAGGGACGAGTCGAAGACCTCAAGAAGCTCGAAAGGGATTCGTATGTAGTGCGCGTCAAGGGAGACACCGACGCCTTCGTCGCCGAAGTACGGCTACGAGGCGGCCAGGCTCAGCATGGCTCCGATGCGTGGCGGGTGTCTCTTCCAAAGGATGCATCGGTCGCGTGGATCTTCGAGACGGCGAGTGCTACCGGAACTCAGATCCGTCATCTTCGGAAGGCTGAAGACACGCTCGAAGACATCTTCCTCCGCGCCACGAGTGCCGCCGCATGAGTTCGACCCAGATCTACGAGCAGCACTACCGACGCCTTGACGCGTCGATCCCGCTTCGTAATCAGCGGTGGATTCCGATCGTACGCGAAGGGCTGAAGGCGCTCTTCGCCCGTCGCGCCTTCCTGGCGCTCATCGGCATCGGCTGGCTCCAGATGTTCGGGCGCCTAGTGCAAGTTTACTTCGTCACTCGATTTCCCGAAGGCCGTCGCATCCTTCCCATCGACGACAAGTTGTTCTTCGATTTCCTGGGCATGCAGGTTCCCTGGTTGTTGCTGATGTCCGCGATGGCGGGGGCCGGACTCATCGCCAACGACATGCGGACCGGCGGCCTTCTTTTGTACCTATCGCGACCGTTGACGCTTCGTGACTACATCGTGGGCAAGGCGTCGATTCTCTTCGCGTCGCTTTCGATGGTGACCTGGGTGCCCGGACTGTTCCTGTTCTTCGGCGCGCGTTCCCTTGCTCCTGATGCCCTGGGCGACTTCGAGCATTTTCTCCTGGTTCCGAAGATCATCGCGTTCTCTCTCGTGTTGATTCTGCCGACGATTGGCCTGGTGCTGGTGATGTCGGCGCTCGCCCGAAATCCGCGATTCGCGGGTCTTGGATTCTTTTTCGTCTTCGTCGGCACTTCCATCGCGCAGGGAATCGCCTGGCGCGCGACCCGCAGTCCTTACGCGGGCCTCGCGTCCATCCAGGCCAGTATGCGTCGGGTCGGTGAAACCATCTTCCAGGTGAAGCCGGCGCGCATGACCGCCGAACTTCCCGCGGAATGGGCGTTTGTCGTGCTCCTGATCATGACCATCGTGTGCTTCTACATCCTGAAGACACGCGTCCGCGCCGTGGAGATCGTCAAGTGACGCCGCGAGTGATCTTCAAGAAGGCGTCCCGCTGGTATGGGCCGGTCATGGCGCTCAACGACGTCAGCTTTGAGCTGGGTCCGGGCGTCTATGGGCTGCTGGGTCCCAATGGCGCCGGCAAGAGTTCGCTTCTCAAGATGGCGAGCGGTCAGCTTCGCCCGAGCCAAGGCTCGGTGGAAGTGCTCGGTCGGCCCGCGTTCGGCTCGCCGGAGATCTTCCATTCCGTGGGTTTGTGCTCCGACACCGACGCGATGTTCGAAGACTTCACCGGGCTTCAGTTCGTGACTTCGTTGCTCTCACTCAATGGCTTCACCAGCGCCGAGGCCGACAAGCTCGCGACCAGAGCGATCGAGACGGTCGACCTCAAGGACGCCATGCACCGCAAGGTTGGCGGCTACAGCAAAGGGATGCGCCAGAGGATCAAGCTCGCGCAGTCCTTGGCCCACGATCCCGAGATCCTTTTCCTCGACGAACCGCTCACCGGCATGGATCCGCAGAATCGGAAGCGGATCTCCGACCTGATGAGGCGGCTGGGAGATGAAGGTCGCACGGTCCTCGTCTCCACCCACATCCTTCACGAACTGGAGC
>JBDSLN010000233.1:0-3237 GCA_039916365.1 Vicinamibacteria bacterium | reverse complement strand
TGTTCCGCGAAGTTCGCGGCGCCGCGGAGTGGGACATGCAACGTCGTCGAATGTACGACCGCGATGTCGATGTTCCCCGTCTGACCTCCGGCTATCGGATCGAAGGTGGAGAAAATCCGTTACCGCCGCTCCTGCGCGACGTGGCCCACCGCGTGATTGACGCGCTCCGCGTACCCTTTACGAACCTCGGCCTCAACCTCTATCGCTCGGGGCAGGACAGCGTGGCTCCGCACAACGATCATCTCGAGGAGATGGAAATGGGTTGGCCAGTGGTCCTGTTGTCACTCGGAGCCACCCGTCGTATGACGTGTCGGACAAAGGAGCCGCCGCGTCGAGTCTTTCACACGGATCTCGACGCCGGCAGCCTTTTCACGATGAGCTACGACACCCAGATTCACTACACCCACGCCATCCCCAAGACCGACAAACCCGTGGGTGAGCGGATCAGCATCGCGTTTCGCGTGCGACCCGAGAACCACCAGTCGCTTCACTACTGGGTCGGCACGCGGACGTCGGTGCGCTTGCCGTCCGCCACGGCCGACAACAACGAGATGAGTCTCTCGAGCGCTTTGCCGTCCACTCCGTGAGCGACGTCGACCAGATACGCGTCGCGCGCGATCCTCCAGGCGTCGCGCGTTTTCTTGTCGGTCAGCAGTGCTTCCATCACCGGTAGGGGATCCGCTCCATCCGCAACACCGTGAGCGGCACCACTCGTGACGACCTCGCGCAGATTCGACGGATGACGAAGGATCACCACGGGGATACCCGCGACGAGCGCTTCGGTGGCGGAAAGCGACTCCACGGTGACCAGGAGATCCGCGGCGGGAAGGATGTCGATCAATGAACGATCCGAAATGACGCGCACGCGATCGCTGACGTGCGACGACATGATGTCCTTCGCGTAGGCATCGACCGGCTCCGCTGGATGCGGCTTCACGATCAGCCGCGCGCCTTCGAGCCGATGAATGGCGTCCAGCAACAAAGAGAACGCCGGGCCGGAAGCCTTGTGGGTGTCGCGGATGCCTTTGTAGCGGCTGGCGAGGACGATGAGCTTTTCGTTCGCGCCGACACCCAGGTTCGCGCGCCGCTCTTCTCGATTGACCTTTCGGATCTCGACCGCAAGGTCGTCGTAGCGCGGCGAACCTGTGGCCACCACGTGACCCTTCGGGTAGCGGAACACGCGCTCCAGAACCCGGACGCCTTCTTCCCCGTACATCGCGGTCACGTCGGGAATCGGTGAACCTTCGTTCACTTCGTTCTCGAATCGTTCGTACGAGAAGTAGTTCGGATAGAGGATGCCGTGCTGAACGCCAAGCGTCTTGATCTCGGTTTCACGGGCGGCCTCGATCGCCGCGCGCCCTAGGCCCGAACTCTCCGCGTAGAGACAAACGAGCTTGGGCCGCAGTCGCTGAAACGCGGCCTCAAACTCGAGCAGGCAACGTGCCGCCCAGGGAACTTGATGGAGCAAAGTGAAAGCCAGATCGTCCTGGGATAGATCTGCGAACGCGACGTCTTGATGCGAGAAAGCCGTGTTGAGACTGTGGGCTCCTCGGAACGTGCGATGAACAGCGACCGCCTGACCGAACGCCTTCATCGATTGAGCCGCGAGACGAGGCGTCACGAAGTTGTTGATGTGGAGGAAGCGTTCGTCCGCGGTGATCGACAGCCGCTCGCGCCACTTTTCCGCCGACGAGCGCGTGCGGAACGTGTTCTGAGGACCCACGCCAAGGGTCACCGTGGGCAGGCCGCGTTTTTTGGTTTCGGCCAGCAGTCCGTCGAAGTAGTGCTCGTACTCCTCCGTCATGCCAGAAGCGATCGAGCGCGTTCTCCAGAAGGCGGCGTGCGAAACGAACACGATGGGGTTTGAAGGAAGAGAAGCCGCGAGCGCGTGCGATGGTTTGGCCGCGGTGGCCATGATCTTGGAGGCGTCGAGCAAACCCGTCACCATGGCGCTACGCTCGTGCCGGGATTTCGTTGGGACCGAGCCACCAGCTTCGAACGCGATCTTGCGCACGTTGCAAAGCCGGCGAAGCAGCGTCATCTCGTCCGAAGGCAATCCGTGCGCGCGAACTCGGACGGGCTTCGCGTCATCCAGAACGCGGGCGACCAGTTCGATGAAACGCACGCGCCGCACTGCATCCGTGTTGTGATGCAGATAAAGCTCGGCCCACCACCAAAGCGTCGTGTTCCGGTAGCGAAGCGCCTCACGCAACCTGGTTCCCTGAACGTTGACCGCAGACGCTCCGAAGCCCTTGGTCCAGTCCGCGGCCGCGCGGTACAGCGCCATCTCAGGGTCATCGCCCAGCACGTCCATCGCGCGGAAACACGGAGCGCCCGCCAGCATCAGCGCATGAGCGGCGGCTTCTGAAAGCGCACATACGCGTTCCCCTCGCGCGGCCGCAGCACGCGCGACTTCCACATCCGTTCCGGCAAAGAAAAGCAGAGTCTCAGCCAAGGCGCTCTCCGAGTTTGCCCAGAGCGGCAAGCAGGTCGGGCTTCAGTTGCAGAACGCCGCGCAGCGGGTCCTGCTTCTGTGCTGCAAGTCGGGGGATGGCATTCTTGATGGTGAATTGGCGCGGGGTCAGACCTTCGCGAACTTCGTCCCATTCGAGCGGCATCGAAACCGGTGCTCCCGGCAGCGCGCGCGCGGAGAAAGGAGCCACCAGCAATTTGCCATGGCCGTTCTGCAGAAAGTCCACGTAGACCTTCCCTTCACGCATCTTGGGCAAGCGGATCACGGTGGCGATCTTTTCATTGCGGGTGACGATGACACGCGCCAGCAGTTCCGCGAAGGTCTTGCACTGCTCATGGGTGAGCGCCCCACCCGTGGGTACGAGGACATGAAGTCCCGACGACCCGGTGGTCTTGGCGAAGCAGGGAAGATCAATCTCGTCGCAGAGCTTCTTTGCCTCCTGGGCGAGCGTGATCACGTCGGCGAAGGGAGCGTCCTTCGGATCGAGGTCGAGAATGATCCAGTCGGGGTGAGCTGGATCCGACGCGCGCGCGTTCCACGCATGCAGAACGATGGCGCCGAGATTCGCGATGAAGAGCAGCGTCTCCAGATCGCCCTCGGAGCGTGATCCGCCGATCATGAGATCGAGCTCCTTCTGGTTCTCCTCGCTCCACAGCCGCTCGGTGCGAATCCATCCGGGAATGAACGGAGGCGCGTCTTTCTGGAAGAAGTTCTTGCCGTGAATGCCGTCGGGATAGCGGGTCAGAGTGACGGGACGATCGGCG
>JBDSLN010000232.1:0-5763 GCA_039916365.1 Vicinamibacteria bacterium | reverse complement strand
GTGCGGCCATCCATCATCACAGTACACGCACCGCAACCGCCGCGGTCGCAGACTTCCTTGGCTCCGGTGATCTCGAGCTCGTTGCGCAGCGCGCGAAGCAGGGTGACTCGGGGCTCCACGGTCACCTGACGGGCCGCCCCGTTCACATTCAGCGTCAGAGTTGAAGCATCAGGTCCCAGGACTTCGGGCCGCTTTTCCTGAGCCTCCAGCGACGTACCGGCGATCGCGGCACCAGCACCCGCGGTCTTGATGAACGAGCGCCTCGAGAATCGCGACGCGGGTTTTTCCGTCTCGGCCATGCTGGTCTCTCCCGAAAATCAGGGGTTGGTGACCTTCGCCCAAAGGTCTCTTTCCCTGATTTTGGTCAGAAAGCTTGGTTTGGTCAAGCTTTCTCAAGCGGCATTATTTCTGCCGCGTGGGAACCCAGGCGGTGGTGCGCCCCGCGACGGTGTCGTGAACGATGTCGTGACCTTCCAAGGTCTTCGATCCCTTGACTCGGCCCCAACGCCTATGGAAGAGCCAGCTCTCAGGAAACTTGTCGGAATCCGCGTCAACGGAGACCGCGCGGCGGATCACGCGAAGCAGAGTGGTCCGCAGGCGGGCGATTTCAGCCTTGGACAAATTCGCGGCGACACGCTGCGGCGCAATGCCTGCCTGGTACAGCACTTCATCGGCGATCCAGTTGCCCACGCCGGCAAACGTCGATTGATCGAGCAGAACTGCTTTGATCGGGGCTTTGCGCGCGCCAATCTCAACTGCGAGTTGGGCGGCTTCCGGCAAAGCGAAGAAGGGATCGTGGCCAAGGCTCTTGAGCGGCGGTTCGTTTCTTGGATCGTTCGCCAGTCGCAACCGGCCAAAACGCCTCGGGTCTGTGAACGTGAAGCGCTTTCCATCATCCAGGAGCAGCTCCAGCTTGAGAAACCGCGGCGCGTTCGCCGGCTTCTCGTAGAAGCGAAAAGCGCCGGTCATGCCGAAATGGAAGACGGGCCACGGCTTCCGGTCCAGCTCAAACCAAAGATGCTTTCCGAATCGGGCCGTGCCCGTGACCACAGCGTCTCGGAGCGCCCGCTCCATCTGCCGAGCCGAGGCACCAACCAGGACGATCGAGTCATTGGCGCATTTCGCCTGAACGATCCGTCGTCCCGTCAGGTGTTGAGCCGCCGCTTTGCGCGCAGCTTCAACCTCAGGAAGCTCAGGCAACTAGTGGTCACTGTCCACGCGCAGGCTCTTGAGGAAAGCCTGGATCGAGGCATCCCACTTCGTCACGGTTTTGGCTGGGCCGATGACCTTCACGTAGTACGGACCGCCCGAGCCTTCGACCACCGCGGCGATGAGCTTGAAGTGAGGCTTGTTGTAGCGCTCGGTGGAACCGGGCGTTTTTTCGGCGATGTACGTTCCGCCCAGATCGACGACGGTGAGCAAGAGGCCTTTGACCTTCATGGTCGAAGTCTTCGCGACGTCCTTGGAAGCCTTTCCATCGGTCTGCGTCATCTGGCCGACCCAGCGTTCGAGGTTCGCCTGAACTCCACCGCCCGCCTGCGCGCCGAAGTGATAGACGGTCAAGGTCGCGTCGTCGCTGTCATCTTCGGCCTTGGGCAAAACAAAGTCGGCAAGGCGCATCGCGGATGAAGGTGTCTTGCTCGTCCAGCCGGAGGGAGTGTCGTACTTGAGCGGAGCGGTGGCAGCAGCCGTCCCGTGGCCCTGGGCGACGAGAACAAACGCGGAAATGACCAGTGTTGAAAGCATGCTCAATTCTAGCTACGCCGACGTGGTGGACGCCGGAGCCGGACATTCAAGGCCGGCCCCGGCGTTCTCGAGCAAAAAGTCAGAAGGACGAAGCGTTGTCGTGCACGAACTGCTCGAAGGTTCCGGGCTCCCGGCCGGTCACATCCTTGATAGCGCTCGACAGAATCGACGCGGCGCCGGTCCGGTAATGCCGATTGAGATCAACGAGTCCATCGGCGTACCACTCCGGCAAGCCGGCCGCCAGCATCCCTGCTTTGGCGGCTTCGTCTGGAACTGCGACATACGAAATCTTCCGGCCCACGATGCGGGAAAGGATGTCGGCCGCCTCCGCGTACGTGAAGGCGATCGGACCGGTCAGGTCATAGGCCTTGCCTTCGTGACCTGATTCGGTCAACGCCTTCGCGGCGACGCGGGCAATGTCGCGCACGTCAACGTGGCTGATCTTCGCGTCGGCCGCCGGCTGGTAGAAGGCGCTCTGAGTCTTGATGGTGGGCATGAGATTCACGAAGTTCTGCATGAAACCGTTCGGACGCAGAAAGGTCCAGGTGAATCCTGAAGCCTGAATCTCCTTCTCGACGATGCTGTGCATGGTGCCGAGGGTGTAGTCCTCCGCGGCGGCACCGATGACCGACAGCTTGACGATCCTTTTGACTCCCGCCGCCTTCGCGGCGCGAACCACGTTGAGTTCGCGCTCGGTCTGGCCTTCTCCGCCGGATCCAAGAAGGAAGAGGGTGTCGACACCGGTGAGAGCCGGTTTGAGGGTCTCGGGCCGCGCGAAGTCGAGTTCGACTGCATCCTTGCCCTGAGCCTTCGCCTTCGCGACCTTCTCGGCGGAATGGTAGGCAAGGCGGACATCGACCTTTTTGTCCGCGAGTTCCTTCAGAAGGGCCGTGCCGATGGTACCGCCCGCTCCAGTGATCAGAATCATTTTCATATCTCCTTGGTTGTTGGTTCGCTGGTACTATCGCTTCTATGGATCCTTTTGTGAAGTACGTACTTTTTGGTCTTGTACATACTTTTTGGTGCCTATGAAACAGCAAGCCTGTGACGTCTTCAACTCTCAGTGCCCGTCCCGCCAGGTGCTCGATCGGATCGCTGACCGCTGGACGGCCCTCGTCATCCTCGCCCTCTCGGAAAAGACCATGCGCTACGGACAGCTTCAGCGCCGGATCGACGGCGTGTCACAGAAGATGCTGACCCAGACTGTGCGAAGTCTGGAGCGCGACGGAATGTTGGTCCGAAAGATTCACGCCGTGATTCCGCCCATGGTCGAGTACTCGCTGACGCCGCTTGGACGCTCGCTCATCAAGCCGCTCGACGCCATCAAGGACTGGGCCGAGTCTCACCTCCCTGAACTGCTCGCGGCGCGCAAGAAGAGTGGCTCGCGCAGCGAAGCCGCGTCTCGCTCGGCCGCCTAGACGAAGCCTGAGTCAACGTCGGCTTCGTAACTTCTAAAGAGGCACGCCGCGGAAAGCGCGCCGAGAAGATGCCAGACCGCGTGACCCTGCAGGAGACTTGCCGGAGCGCAGATCACGCGAATGCGGTCGAGGCCCCAGATCGCGAACGCGATCGCCATCAACAGTGCGCCAGAGCCCAGAAAGCGGCGTCCCCCACGGCTCGATCTCCATTCAACAGCGAGCGCGCTCACGAGGAGAACACCAAACGCGCCCCGTCTCAAAGACGGTGTCGTGACCTGCGCGAGCATCAGTACACCGTTGACACCGACGAAGCCCGCGATGCTCCGACCAGCCGGAAGCTTCCACGAAGGCCCGAGGCGATGGAGCAGG
Source organism: Vicinamibacteria bacterium (assembly GCA_039916365.1). GTDB lineage: Bacteria > Acidobacteriota > Vicinamibacteria > Fen-336 > JAGNNV01 > JAGNNV01. Next base: position 2,230 of record JBDSLN010000232.1, on the reverse strand, counting down.
ATGAACGTAGCGATGAAGTACATCCCGGACACATCGAAGACCTGTCCGATGAACGTGAGGGACGCGTGATAGAAGGCGCTCCCCAGACCAACCGCGACGAGCGAGCCGAGGAAGAGACCCAACTCTGATCGTCTGAGCGCGCGCCTCGCGGCGTCGTTTCGGCCACGCCGAACGAGGATCCAGACGGCCACAAGGACAAAGGCGAGTGAGCTCCACGTGTTTGCCGGCTGACGGATCACGCCATCGCCAATGGCCTCGCAGAAGCAGTCGTTCGGCAGGCAGGTGGCGGGACGCCAGGCCGACCAGAGTCCCGTCGCCAGCAAGTCCAGCCGAGCCATCACGATCGAACGATAGCGACAGGTCGGCGCCCGTGCTCGGAGAGTCCGAAGACGAGAATCTTGAATGTGTCCCGAAATGTCGGAACAAGGTCATTGGAGACATGCGCAGGCGCTCATAAGTTTCATCGTAGCCGGCCTCCCGTCGGCACCGGAGGGATCACCCATGGACCAGTTTTTCAAAGACATTCACTACGGCATTCGCTCTCTGCTCAAGTCGCCGGGCTTCGCGCTCGTGACCATCCTGACCCTCGGGCTCGGCATTGGCGCGAACACCGCGATCTTCAGCCTCATCAGCGGCGTTCTCCTGAAGCCCCTTCCCTACGCGAACGCTGATCGGCTCGTTCTCGTACAGCACTCGATGCCACAGACCGGTCGCGCCAATGTCGGCGTCTCGATCAAAGAGCTCTACGACTACCGCGAACAGGCAAAGGAATTCGATGAACTCGTCGAGTTCCATCAGATGTCGTTCGACCTGCTGAAGCGCGGCGAGCCCGACCGGGTCAGCACCGGCGTCGTGTCTCACAACTTCTTCGACGTGTTGGGCATTCGGCCGATTTATGGACGCGCCTTCCTGAAAGAGGATGACGCTCCGGGCGCCGAGGCGGTGCTCATCCTGAGCTATTCGTACTGGCAGAAAAGGTTCGGCGGCGATCCGAACATCGTGAATCAGGTGTTTCAGATGAACGACCGTCCTCATCGGGTGATCGGCGTTCTTCCCAACGTCCCCCATTACCCGCGCGAGAACGATGTCTACATGACGGTGTCCGCTTGCCCGTTCCGAGCCGCCGCCGAAGGACAGATCGAGACGGACCGGCGTGCGTTCTCCGGCCTCAGTGTCTTCGGCCGTTTGAAGTCGGGCGTCACGCGTCAGGGGGCCGCGGCCGCGGTGGGTGCGATCTGCAGCCGCTTCACGCGCGACAACCCGGGCGCCTACCCGGAGGGCGCCGGATTGATGGCCACAGCACTCGACGTTCAGGAAGAGCTGACGAAGGACGCGCGACCCATGCTTCTGATCCTGCTTGGCACGACGGGTCTGATTCTTCTCATCGCCTGCGCCAACGTGGCGAACCTCACCCTCGCGCGCGTTCTCCGTCGAGATCGCGAGATGGCGGTGCGTGGCGCGCTTGGCGCGGACCGGGCGCGCATCATCCGGCAACTGCTGACCGAGAGCTCAATTCTGGCGCTCGCAGGCGGTGTCGTCGGCCTCGTGCTCGCGATCTCGTCCATGGGACTGCTCACGCGCTTTGTCGCCCTTTTCACCGTCCGCACCAGCGAGATCGGAATCGACTGGGCGGTTCTTGCCTTCACCCTGTTGGTATCGATGGGCACGGGCCTGTTCTTCGGCGTCGTTCCCGCACTCGCGTCGCAGATCGATCTGGTGAGTGCGATGAAGCAGGGCTCCAAGGGAAGCGGTGACAAAGGCGGACGGCGTCGACTGACGAACGGCCTCATCGTTGCCCAAGTCGCGGTGTCGGTGATTGTGCTGAGCGGAGCAGGGCTGTTGCTCACGAGCTTCCATCGCCTTCAGAGCGTGAATGCGGGCTATCAGGGCGACCGCGTGATGTCCGCGGAAGTCTTCGCAAACTTCTCTCGCTATCCAACCGCCAGTGCGCAGTTGCGGCTCTACCTACCCCTGCTCGAACGGTTGCAAGGCGCGCCCGGAGTGCTCTCCGCGGCCATCACGAACGCGGTTCCATTGAGCACGCTGCAACCCTTCGCTCAGCCTTTCCAGATCGAAGGTTCGGTGATCGACAACCCCGACAAGCGGCCGACTGTGGACGCGCGAATCGTGAGTCCTGATTACTTCCGCACGCTGGGGATTCCGCTCGTCCAGGGCCGCGCGCTGCTCGAGTCAGACGATCTTCCGTCCCCTCAGGTCGTGGTCATCAACA
>JBDSLN010000231.1:0-5790 GCA_039916365.1 Vicinamibacteria bacterium | reverse complement strand
GCCGCGGCCCAGCGCACATAGTCACGCGCCGCTTCCGGCGTGTCCGGCGCGGGCTTGCCCCAGCCCTGGCCGATGCGCTGATAGTTCCAAATGCGCGGCGCCACGATCTCGTTGCGCTCGCTGCGCGCCTTTTCCTTGACGGCGAAGTCGTGATCGGTAAGCGGCACCCCACGAACAGTAGTCACGCCATGCGCGAGCCAGAGCTTGTAGGCGTACTCGATTTCCTCGTTCTTCGGCTTCGCGCCACCGTGAACATGAAGGTCCACGAACCCGGGCATGATGTACATGCCGGTCGCGTCCACCTCAAACTCCGCTCCCTTGGGGTTACGGTCCGGAGCGAGAGGCAGTCCGGGCGTGCCCGCCGGCCGTACCGAGGAAATGTGATTCCCTTCGATCACGATGTCGACCGGGCCGCGAGGCGGGCCGCCCGTGCCATCGATCAGCATGCCGCCGCGGATCACCAGAGTCTTGAACGGGCCCTTACCTTCGTCCGGCCGGCGGTTCGGCGCGGCGATCATGTTGTCGCCGCGGGGCTGGGCGAAGGCGCCGCTCGGAAATGTGAATGCGAGAGCGACAAGGCTCAGGTTGAAGACACTGCGGAATCCGCGCATGTTTTGGCTGCTCCGAAGATGGGAAGGGCCTTGCGGCCGACGAGGGTCTGGAAGGGAACCCGCCCGAGTTGCCGCGAGTAGAGCCGAAACGATGGCAGCGGTCAAATCAGGCGCTTCCGCCTGTAACCTTCGCCGTTCCCTCAACGCCCATGCAGCCAGCTCGCCCGTCCTTCGCTTCCCGCCTGCGTGGCGTCGCGGCGCTCATGCTCGTGAACTTCGTCGGCCTCCTGCTGGTCCTGCTCGTGGCGGAAGGCGTGAGCCGTCTCGCTGGGTTGCTTCCACGCGGCGGCAACCGGGGTGATCGTTTGCTCTGGCGGTATGAGGCGTTGCGCGGGTGGGGGCTGATTCCCGGTGCTCATGGCGAGGACAATCGCGGCGGCCCGGATCGCGGAACCGTTCGCATCAACGCGCAGGGATTCCGCGGTGCCGACTTTGCCCGCACCAAGGGGCGGGATACGCGCCGCATCATTGTCCTCGGCGACTCGTTTGGTTTCGGCGTAGGCGTCAACGAAGAACACACGATGGCGGTGCGCCTGGCGGACCTGATCAACCGCGATCCTGAACTCACAGGCGGCGCGCATGTCGATGTCCTGAATCTTTCGGTGAGCGGTTATTCCACCGACCAGGAGATCCTGACCTTCGAGTCGGATGGCGCGCCGCTCGATCCGAGTGTTGTCATTCTCCTGATCTGTGACAACGACTTCGAGGGAAACCTTGAAGGGTTCCCCTACGGCCGCTATTACAAGCCGCGCTTTGTTCTGGATGGCGAGGCGGTGCGCCTGGTCGATACACCCGCTCCTCGAGGAGAGCGCCGTCGCCCGATCCGAACGTGGCTCTTCGACCACTCTGCGATTCAGGGGGCTCTGCTCAAGGTCGCGAATCGTCCGCGTCTGCGCGCGTTCGAGAGCGTCCTCTCACCCGGCGAGGCGACGAGGTCGCCTGATCCACCCGCAGTCCTGATGCTGGCTCTCCTTCAGAAGCTCAATCGAGAGGTCTCCCACGCGGGCGCTACTCTCGTGACCTTCAACACCGGTCATCGCGGCGAGAAAACACCGCTCTTTCAAGCGCTGCGTCCCGCCCTCGCGCGATCCGGTATCGCGCATTCCGGCCTGGAGGCCCAGCTCGTCGACGCGCGGGCACGTCGGCCCGATCTCAAATGGGACTTTGGCGACGACACCCACTGGAACGTCGCGGCAAACGATGTGGCGTCGCGGGTGATTCATCTTCACCTTCGCCAGCTCGCGCGCGAGGGCAAGCTCAGTCTGTCGCGATAGAGCCCGGCTGATATCGTCCCCTCCGTGAACGAACAGGCCTCTTCGATGCCTTTGGCCCACCTGCGTGGCCTGACTCCGGAAGGCCTTTTGGCGCGCTTCCCTGAGATCGGTTTCAACGACTCGCAGGCGCGCCGCGTCACCACGCGCCTCGTCCATCAATATCGAGACGACCTGGCCGACATTCCTGGTCTCAAAAAGACCAAGGCCAAGGCGCTGATGGCGGCCTCTCGCCTGGAGCGTCTGGAAGTCACTGACCGGCGTCGCAGCGCGGTTGATCCGTTCGTGAAGTACCTCTTCAAGGCGGCCGATGGGCGCGTGTTCGAGACCGTTCGGATTCCGCTCGAGCAGCCGCGGTTTTCCGTCTGCGTTTCCTCCCAGGCCGGCTGCGCTCTGCGTTGTGCCTTCTGCGAGACGGGCCGCATGGGTTTCGAGCGCAATCTCGAACCGTGGGAAATCGTTGATCAGGTGTTGCGCGTCCGCAGCGAGTCGCCGGAGCGCCCCGTGACCGGCGTTGTGTTCCAAGGCCAAGGCGAGCCTTTCCAGAACTACGACAACGTCATGGCTGCCGCCGATGTCCTTCGCCATCCCTGTGGAGCCCGCATCGGGAGCGATCGCATCACCATTTCCACGGTTGGTCTCCTGCCGATGATCGAGCGCTACATTGATGAGAACCGCCCCTATCGTCTGATCCTCTCGCTGACCTCGGCCTTCGGAGAGAAACGCGAGTCGCTTCTGCCGGTTGCCAGCAAGTGGCCCGTCGAAGGACTGGCCGATGCGATGAAGCGCCTGTCGAAGCGCCAGCGTAACGTCATCAGTCTCGCCTGGGTCTTGATGTCCGGCGTCAACACCGGCGCCGATGAAGCGCGCGAACTCGGCCGACTCTTCAAGGGCGAGCGGGTACGTCTCTCCATCATCGACGTGAATGATCCGTCCGGACGCTTCGTACGCGCAGGCGATAAGGAACGCGGCGAGTTCCTCAACGCCTTGTCGGCGAACAGTGTGCCATTCGTGAGGCGCTACTCCGGCGGTCCGGACATTCACGCGGCCTGCGGCATGCTGGCGCGGCACGTCCAAGGCGGAGAGGCCCACCCTGCTTAAGCAGCTGCGGGCGAGCACGGCGTTGTAGCCGCGTCCTGGCACCTTCGGCACCTTCGGCCCTTCGACCCTTCGACCCTTCGACGACGAAGCCAATGGACAACCGCTCAGTGGCCGTTTCAAGCCTACGGACTCCTGCTCGGGGACGCTTCCAAGCTAACGGCCGCGGTCCATCGTCCGAGAGTAGGTCGAGCCGCCTTTCCTGAGCGCAGTGGGTCGCAAGACTCCTTGAAGGTCATGCGACGCGGTCAGCGTCGCTCCATTCGTTGAGAACGACATGCGACCCACGGAGACGAAGGAAAGACAGGGCGGCTCGGCCGGAGCCACCACGTCCATGGCGCGGAACGACGGAGGAGCGAGCTTGGGCGTGGCGGATCGGGCCGCGGCGGGGTACAGTTCGCGGCCATGCAGCGATCCACGACATTTCGTCCCAACTCTCTCCTGCGGGTAACGGCTGCGTGAAGAAAATCCCGCTCTACATACGCGTGCTGATCGGCGTCCTACTGGGCACGGCGTGCGGCATGCTGTTCGGCGACGGCCCGATTTTTTTCAACATCACGAACCAAGACCTCGGCGCCCTCGGACTGCTGGTCATCCGCCTCCTGCGCGCGCTTGCCGTACCTCTCATCTTCTTCGGAGTCGTCGATGCCTTCGTCCGCACCGAGATCTCCGGCCGCCAGGGATTGAAGCTCGTCGCCATCTGCGCGTTCAACGTCGGCATCGCTTTTCTGATCGGCATGACCTTGATCAATACCTTCAAGCCGGGTGAGGCCTGGAAGGATCGCCTGGCTGACATCGAGGCCGCGGAGAAGGGCGCGGCGCGCAAGGCTCCCGAAGGCACCAGCCTCGATCCCATGAAAAACCTCAGTGGCTACGTCCCCGCGAATCTCGTGGATCCCTTCCAGAAGGACAACGGCAACGTCATCAGCGTGGTCTTCCTTGCCATCCTGATTGGGATCTCGCTGCGACGTCTCGTGACGCGTGACGGCCAAGACTCCGCGGTGTTTCGTCTGGCGGAGTTGGCGGGCGCTGGCTTTGAGACGCTGGTAGCCGTGCTCGCCATGGTGGTTCAAGCGATTCCGTTCGCGGTCTTCGGCGTGCTCGCTCAGGTGATCGGTAAGGACGGCACCAAGATCTTCGGCGACCTCGGCGTTTATGTGGTCGCGATGTTTTCAGGCCTGCTTCTTCACGCGCTCGGCTATTACGTGATCGCCGCGTGGCTCATCGGACGCCGCTCCCCCAGGGTCTACCTGGGCGAAGGCGCTTCGGCGATCTTCTCCGGCATGTCGATGAACTCGTCGCTTGCCACGGTTCCTCTGACCCTGCAAAGCCTCAAGCGCATGAACATCTCGGACGCCTCGTCACGGCTTTCAGCGTGCGTTGGCACGAACCTCAACAACGACGGCATCGTCTTGTACGATGCGATGGCCGCGCTCTTCCTGTCGCAAGCGCTTGGTTACAACCTGACTTTCTCGCAGCAGGTGATGGTTGCGCTGGCCTCGCTCATGGCGGGCATCGGCATCTCGGGTATCCCCGACGCGGGACTTATCGTTCTGCCTCTTGTGCTCGCCACGGTTGGGTTGCCGGAAGCGGTAATCGTTGGCGTGATCCCCGTGCTCTTCTCCGTCGACTGGCTGATCGGACGCGTTCGGTCAGGCGTCAACGTGATGAGCGACATGCTGGTGGCGATCCTGCTGGATCGCTTCCCCGACAAGAAACCCGCGTAACGCGGTTTAGCTGGCCAGAGCGGTGAGCGCCTTGATACCACGGCGCATTGAGAACCAGAAGACCCCCAGGCTCAAACCCAGAGCCGAAAGTATTCCGACCGCCATCATCATTTGCCGCGGTCCGGGAATCGGCCGGTTGCGGAATTCGTAGAACAGGAAGATCGACGTCGGCCACGCAAGCAAAGCGATCTCGATGCAGATGAACGCCACCGCGCTCACCATGAACATAACGCCACCGTACGAACCCGCAATCTGGTTGACGTTCTCCGCGCCGAAGCGTGGGTACTGAGCGCCGAGGCCCGCCGCGAGGCCGACCAGAGCCAGCGCCATGAAGACGATGGGCACGAAGCCGGTGGTGAATTTCGACCACAGGAAGGAACTCATGGACACCGGAGATTTGCGCACGATCCAGAACGACGTGCTCTCCATCGAGACTGCGGGGAAGACGAAACGCACCGCCACTGATGACAGAACGAACGAAGCCATCGCGAGGTTGACAAAGGCGTAGGCGTTGCGCAGAACCTTGCCCATGTAGGGCACCCGGTCGAGGTCGAGCACGGTGAAGTTATAAAGGTAGACCGCGACCAGGGCGACGAGTAGCAGCAGCTGCGACCATTGTGTCGAGTCGCGCATGAAGATCTTCACGTCCTTCAACAGCAGAGCGCGCGAGGAGGTCGACAAAGGCAGCCACGACGCGAAGGTGTCCATGAAGGCGCGCCGCGAGAAACGCGCCTTGCGCGCTTCCTGGGACTTGCTGAAGCCTTCGAAGTAGAGCGCTCCGAAGGCCATGCGTGCGATCAAGGTCGATGCGAGTGCCGTCGACCAGAGCGCCAGCAGATAGAGCCAGCCGGTGCGATTCAGCAATGGCGCGAACGTCGCTTCACCCGCCCAGAAGGAGGGCAGAAGCGGCGTGATGGGCGACTGCAGTGTCGCGAAGAAAGCGGTGATGTCGGGAAGCGAGCGCACGGAGAGCAGGCGCTCAGGCCGAATGAACCGAAGCAGCATCACGATCGCCACCGCGAACAGCAAGCCGGTGAGCATCAGGATGTCGCGCGCGCGCTTGGCGGGGAAAACGTTCACCAG
>JBDSLN010000230.1:0-7252 GCA_039916365.1 Vicinamibacteria bacterium | reverse complement strand
GGCTCGGGGCCACCATCGAAATCGATGAGATGTCCTCTGGAACGTTGATCGGAAACCTCAACTCCGGCAACTTCGATCTCGCATTGATGGGCAACATCCCAGACAGTCCTGATCCGAGCGACTACCTGCAGGCGGTCATCGGTTCAGAAGCCGTCCCAGAAGGCGCCGAGGGCGCGTCCTTCGCATTCAACTTCTCACGCTATCGAAGCCGCGAGATCGACGACCTCATCGCGGCCTATCGCAAAGACCGTCGGGATGAAACGCTGGGCGAGATCGGCGTGGTGCTCGGACGCGATGTTCCAATGGTGCCGCTTATGTACGGGCGCGCCTGCGTCGCGCACTCGTGGCGCCTCCGTGGTTTTCAGCCTACCGTCACCGGATTGGTGGACCTGGCCGCGCTGACGCTGAGCTAGCGCGAGAGGATCGACATGAGGCCACCGGAAGCGCCCCGCGTTCCCAGGACCACCCTCCTTCATGGGGAAACGCTCGAAGATCCTTACTTCTGGCTCAGAGAGAAGGAGAACCCGTCGGTCCGCGCCTACCTTGAAGCGGAGAACGCCTATGCCGACGACGCCACCGCGCATCTCGGCGCTCTCTCGTCGTCCTTGTACGATGAGATGCTGGCCCGCATCCAGGAAGATGACACGTCGGCGCCCTATCGCTTCCGTGGTTACGAGCACTGGGTCGAGACGATGAAGGGGAAGCAGTACGCGATTCACCATCGGCGCGCCGTCAGCGCTTCCACCGCGCCAGGGCTGGTCGAAACCACGGTCGACGTCAATGCGCTCGCGGAAGGCCATGCCTTCATGTCGCTCGGCGCCTACGCCATGAGCGACGACGGCCAGTTCCTCGCCTACTCCACGGATGACACCGGGTTCCGTCAATACCGTCTTCGCGTCAAGAACCTGATCACCGGAATCGAATGGAGTCGCACGTTCGAGAAGACGATCTCCGTCACGTGGGCGGCAGATTCGAAGACGCTGTTCTTCACCGAGGAGGATCACGCGAAACGGGCCGCCCGGCTCTATCGCGTCACTGCTTTTACCGATGAAGCGCCGGCCCTCGTGTTCGAAGAGGCGGACGAACGCTTCAATCTCGAGATCTTCCGTTCGCGCAGCGGTGCGTTCTTGTTTCTCGTTTCCGGATCGCACACCACGAGCGAATTCCATCATCTCGACGCGGCGCAACCAACGGGTACGTTTTACCTAGTCGCCGCGCGGCGCCAGGATCACGAGTACGAACTCGATCATCAGGGTGATCGCTTCCTCGTCCGCACCAACGACCGCGGTCGCAACTTCCGCCTGGCCGAGGCGCCCATCACGGCTCCCGGCGAAGCCAACTGGCGCGAACTGGTTCCTCATCGCGACGACGTCATGCTGGAAGGCGTGCTCGCGTTCGAGCGATATGTAGTCCTGGCGGAGCGCTCTGCCGGCTTGCCTCGTTTCCGCTCGCTCCTGCCCGATGGGACGTCGGAAGTGGAAGCGACCTTTGAAGAGCCGACCTACACCGCCTTCCCTCAGGACAATCGCGAGTACTCGACCTCGAAATTCCGCTATTCGTACCAGTCACTGGTGACGCCGCTGTCCGTGCTGGATCTGGACCTCACCACCGGCGAAAGCATCCTCATCAAACAGTCAAAGGTGCTCGGCTCCTTCGACCGGAACGACTATGTCTCCGAGTGGACTTCGGCGAAGGCGTCCGATGGAACGACGATCCCGATCTCGCTGGTTCGGAGGCGCGACACCCCCATCGACGGATCCGCTCCGATGCATCTGCTGGGCTATGGCTCGTATGGTTATCCCTATCCGGTGACCTTCGTTTCCCCGCGCCTGTCGCTGCTGAATCGGGGCTTCGTCATCGCCCTCGCGCACATCCGCGGCGGAGGCGAGCTTGGCAAGCCCTGGCACGACGCCGGCCGCATGGGCACGAAGATGAACACGTTCACCGACTTCGTCGCCTGTGCTGAAAGCCTGATCGCGCGCGGCTACACGTCGAGCGAACGGTTGGTCATCGAAGGCGGTTCAGCCGGCGGACTGCTCATGGGCGCCGTCATCAATCTCCGCCCGAATCTCATGAAGGCGGTCATCGCGAAGGTGCCGTTCGTCGACGTCATCAATTCGATGCTCGACGAAGACCTGCCCCTGACCGTCGCCGAGTTCGAGGAATGGGGCAATCCCAAGATCCTGGCCGACTACCAGGTCATGCGTGCGTACTGCCCGTATAGCAACCTGAAGGCTGGTTCCTATCCTTCGATCCTTCTGCGGAACTCCTTTAACGATTCGCAGGTGATGTACTGGGAGGCCGCGAAGTACGCGGCTAAACTCCGCGCGCTCAGGTCGAACGATGCGCCGCTCCTGCTACGCACGCTGATGGAAGCAGGCCACGGAGGCGCGTCTGGCCGCTATGACGCGCTGCGTGAGACTGCCTCCGACTATGCCTACATCCTCTGGCAGGTGGGACGGACGGACGCGTAAACGGGCACGGCGAGCGGGCCGCCTCAGCGCGAGCGGCTAGAGTTCAAGGCATCGCTTCGAAGGAGAAACGAATGTTCCCGACCCTCGCCACTGCCTTGCTTCTAGTCGCGCCCGTGTTCACCGCAACGGAGCTTCATTCTCTGAAGCGCCTGGCCGATCCGCAGATATCGCCCGATGGCAAGTGGATTCTGTTCCAGCAGACGTCGATTGATCTGGGCAAGAGCCGCAACACAGATCTCTTTCTAATGCCGGCTGCGGGTGGCGCGCCGCGCGCCATCACTTCGCATCCTAAATCCGATTCGCAGGGACGCTTCTCGAAGGACGGAACGCAGATCGCGTTCCTGTCATCGCGTGATGGAGCGCCCCAGGTCTATGTGATGGATGCGACGGGCACCGGAGAACCGAGACGCGTGACGAATCTGTCGCAGGGTGTCGCGAACTTCCGTTGGGCGGGGGCCGACAAGTTCGTGGTTATCTCCGATGTCGATCCGGCCTGTACCGGCGCGGACTTCGACGCCTGCACCAAGACGAAAGTCGATGAGAAGCCGACGAACGTGCGCGTGTACGACAAGCTCTTCGTGCGCCATTGGGACACTTGGGAAGACGGCCTGCGCTCGCATGTCCTGGTGGTGGACATCAAGACCGGCGCGGCCATGGATCTGACTCCGGGCGACGCGGACGTCCCACCCTATGCCGGACCCGATGACTTCGATGTTTCTCCGGATGGATCTGAAGTTGCCTTCGGACGCAATGACGACAAACAGGAATCCACATCCACCAACTCGGACTTGTTCGTGGTTTCGGTAGCGGGAGGCATCGCCAAAAAAGTCGCGTCTTCTCCTGGGTTCGATGGCTTGCCTCGCTACAGCCCGGACGGATCGATGATCGGGTTCCATGCCCAGATGCGGGCTGGCTTCGAGGCGGACCGCTGGCGTTTGATGGTCTACGACCGCAAGGCAGGCGCGGCCCGAAATCTCACCGAGCCTTTTGATCGCAACGTCGACGAGATCGCCTGGTCGCCCGACTCGAAGACGATCTATTTCACCGCCGGCGAAGGAACTGCCAATCCGCTGTTCGCCATCCCTGTCACAGGGGGCGCTCCGCGCAAGGTGGCTGATGGCCATCTGACCCAACTCTCGATCGCGAAGGACGGCTCGCGCGCGGTCATGGCGCTCGACACGCTGAACCGGCCCGCGGATGTCGTCACCGTGGATCTGACGAACGGAAAGATCAACCGCCTCACGACCACCAACGATGCAGCCATCGCGCGTTTCGCGCTGACGCCTTCTGAGTCCGTCACCTACACGGGTGCTGCGGGCAAGCAGGTTCAGGGCTGGATCACCAAGCCCGCAAACTTCGACGCCACGAAAAAGTATCCGCTTCTCGTCATCATTCACGGCGGGCCCCAGGGCGTCTTCGGCGACAGCTGGAGCTACCGCTGGAACCCTCAGGTGTTCGCGGGTGCGGGCTTCGTGGTCTTCATGCCGAATCAGCACGGCTCCACCGGTTTCGGCCAGGCCTTCACCGACGACGTCTCGAACGACTGGGGCGGCAAGGCTTACGAAGACGTGATGAAGGGAACCGACTTCGCGGCGGCTCTTCCCTACGTGGACAAGGATCGCGTAGTTGCAGCAGGCGCCTCGTACGGCGGCTACATGGTCAACTGGCTATGCACGCAGACCAAGCGCTTCAAGGCGCTTGTCACCCATGATGGTGTGTACAACCTGGAGTCGATGGCGGGCACCACCGAGGAACAGTGGTTCACCGACTGGGAGTTCGGCGGTGCTCCGTGGAAAGACCGCACGCAATATGACAAGTTTTCGCCCTCCCGCTTCATCTCGCAATGCACGACGCCGACGCTGATCATCCACAACGACCGCGACTATCGGGTGCCCGTCGATCAGGGCCTGCAGATGTTTACCGCCCTCCAGCGCCAGGGCGTGCCTTCACGTCTGGTCATGTTCCCCGAAGAGAATCATTGGGTGTTGAAGGCGGAAAACTCGGTGCGCTGGTATGACGAAGTCCTTGGCTGGCTGAAGAAGTGGTCGAAGTAAAGGCACTCGACCTCGCGGCCCAGCTGGGCCACGAGGAAGTCGTCCTCCTTCAAGACCGCGACTCGGGGCTGCGCGGCGTCATCGCCATTCATGACTCGACGTTCGGGCCGAGTGTCGGCGGCACGCGGATGCGCGTCTATCCGGATTTCGATTCCGCGGTCGTTGATGCGTTGCGCCTGGCCCGCGCGATGACCTACAAGGCCACCATGGTCGAGATGCCCTACGGCGGCGCCAAGGCGGTCATCGTGGGCGATCCGGGCCGTGAGAAGACGCGTCCGCTTCTCGTCGCTTATGCGCGCGCCGTGGAACGTCTTGGCGGTCGCTTCTTCACCGGCTGCGATATGGGCATCGAGCCGCGCGACCTGAAGGTGATGCAGCGTCATACGAAGCATCTCTCCCACGCGAACGAAGACTCGCCTATTGATACCTCTTATCTGGCGGCCCTCGGCGTATTCGAGGGCATCGCGGCTGCTTCAGCAGTGCTTGGACGAGGATTCGGCGGATTGCGCGTGGCCGTGCAGGGTCTGGGCTCCGTTGGCTTTCACGTTGCGAAACTCCTCTCGGAACATGGCGCGCAGGTGATCGCGGCGGACATCGATGAAGCGCGAGCGCTTCGGGCCGAACGCAGCCTGCAGGCGCAGATCGTTCCACCCGAGGCGATCTACGGTGTGGACGCCGACATCTTTTCGCCAAACGCCATGGGCGGCATTCTGAATGACGACACCCTTCCTGTTCTCAAGGCGAAGGCGGTGGTCGGCGGCGCGAACGAACAGCTCTTGGAGCCGCGTCATGGGGAAGCGCTCCACCGGGCGGGGATTCTGTGGGCGCCCGACTACGTCGCGAACGCCGGCGGACTCCTGAGCCTGCTCTACGAAACCAAGAAGGCGGATGAGGCCGGAGTCGAGGAGCGCGTCCGTTTGATCGGCGCGCGGATCGCCGACATCTGGCAGCGGTCCGAAGAGGAAGAGCTTCCCCCTGGCGTCGTGGCTGACCGCATCGTCGAAGAGCGTCTGGCTCTGGGCCGTCGGGCGAAGTCTGAATCCATCCGCCGCACCAAGTACGAGGAACAGCCGGAGTAGCAACGTCATGACCAGTATCAATATCGGCGGTGCCGAAATTCAGTATCAGGACAAGGGCAACGGAGCGGTGGTCCTGTTTCTTCACGGCTTCCCCCTGTCCCTCGCGATGTGGGACGGACAGGAGGCGCTGGCGTCACGCAATCGCGTGGTCCGTTTCGACGCGCGCGGTTTCGGCCAATCCCAGGTTGGAGATTCCCTCCTCACCATGGATCGCATCGCGGATGACGCGGCGGTGTTGATCGAGAAGCTCCGACTCGGTCCCGTGATCCTCGCGGGCTGTTCGATGGGCGGCTATGCCGCCTTCTCCTTCGTGCGCAAGCATGCACCCCTGCTCCGCGGGCTCATCCTCGTCGACACGCGCGCGGGTGCCGATACTCAGGACGCGCGGATCAGCCGACGCGAACTCGCAGGTCGCGTGGGCCGCGAAGGCGCGCGGGTAGCCATGGAGTCGTTTCTGCCAAAGACATTGGGAGAAACAACGAAGAAGTCGAGGGCCGACGTGGTCGCCAAGGTCAAGGACATGATGCTGGCAACTCCACCACAGGCGATCGTCAACGCCCTCAACGGTCTCGCCGCGCGCTCCGATTCAACGCCCACGTTGCGCGAAATCACTGTTCCGACGTTGATCGTCTGCGGCGAAGAAGATGTGCTGACTCCCGTCCTGGAGTCCGAAAAGATGCAGCGGGAAATCAAGGGTTCCGAACTGGTCGTGATCCCCAAATCCGGCCACCTTCCGTCGATGGAAACGCCCGATGAGTTCAACGCCCTAGTCTCGGCCTTCCTCAGCCGCTTCTAGAGCACCGCGCGATTTCGCGCCCGCCGGTCAGACGCGGTTCAGGTTGTACTTCATGATCCGGCCGTGCGGGCCGTTGCGGTCGCGCTCCACTTCGTAGACGTCACCCGATACGCCGCGACCACAAAGGTCGCTCAGAGTCGCCAGATCCGCCGCGTCGAGCTTCACATCGATGGCCGAAAGCGTCTGCGGCAGATGACCTGCGTGACGCGAGCCCACGATGGCTGCGGCGACAAGGGGCTGAGCGAGAACCCAGGCGATGCCGATAACGCCGATTGCGACCCCGTGCTTATCCGCGACGCTCTTGACCGTGCGGAGCAAAGACTGAAATGCATCCCAGCCAAGAGCTTCATCAATGATCAGCTTGTACTTCGCAAGTGATCGATTCTCGAGCGGTTCCTGAGGTTCGACGATCCCCAGCCATCGCTCCGACAGAAAGCCGCCCAGGACTGAGCCGTAGCAAAGGAACTGGATTCCGCGCTCGGCACACAGCGCCGTCATGTCGGTCGCCGGGCGTCGATCCAGTAACGAGTATTGAACTTGATGCGACACGACGGGAACGCCCGCGTCGAGCAGCGCGCGCAAGTGGGCGGTATCGAAGTTCGTGACTCCGACGTCGCGAATCACCCCTTCGCTCCGAAGCTTCGTCAGGTTCAGACCGACTTCGACGAATCGATCCACGGTGTAGTCCCACCAATGGAACTGAACCAGATCCAAGCTCTCTCGGCGGAGTCGCGCGCGCGATCGATCAATGATTCCGCGGGTCGCCTCAAGGTCGACGGTGGCGAGGATCGACAGATCCGGAACGTACTTGGTGTGAATCTGAATCGCGGCCGCGTCCATGGGTGCGAA
>JBDSLN010000229.1:0-4363 GCA_039916365.1 Vicinamibacteria bacterium | reverse complement strand
CCTTCATCAAACCGGGAATGTAGTGCCCGTAAAAAAGCGCCAGGGCGATCAGGCCGCCGGCCACGAGCGTCATCGCAACCGGAGTGAGCAATTCGTTCGTCTCTTTTTGGAGCGCCAGCAGCGCGAGGGCCGCCACTCCGAACAGTCCATAGAACAAGGGCGTGCTGGAGTAACCAAGGGCGCCCAGTCCAAGCAGGACCGCCGAGATTCCGATTTGCCCCGGTCGTCGAATCGTTGAAAGAGCCAGGCCAAAGGCGAGCAGCGCCACAAGGCCCAGGGCGCCCCCGAAGACCGCGGGGGAATGCGCTCGGCCGAGATGGTGAATCGTAGCGAGATCCAGCGCCATCAACGTTGCAGCCAGGAGACCGCCCAGATCCGACGAAGATGCCATCCGCGCAAACGCGAACACCAGCGGCAATAGCAGCGCGAGCGCTGTGGCTTCGAGCGCGTTCATCGACCAATGGAGATCGAGGCCGAGCGCATGAGCCGCATAGAAAAAGACATAGGGGAGCGGCGAATACGGAATCGCGGGCCCCTGCCCCAGCGCCTCCGTCGCGGCGCCACGGATCTGCGACGGCGTCGGGTAGTGAGAACCGTAGCGCAGCCACGCGTCATAGGTCGTCGGGACCTGGGCCAGGTCGACCGCGCGCCAGATGTGGATGTCGAGGTCGGCGGGAGAGTGATTCGGAAGGAATGACAGAAAGCCGCATCCCAAGACCAGCCCTCCGCCGAGAAGGCAGAGCGCCGCCCGCTGTGGTCGAGACAAGCTGAGCATGCGGCACAATCCGACAGTCAGCAAAGTACTGAGCAAAACGAATCCGAGCAGACGGGGTAGAGCAAGCGACGAGCCCACGGGTTCCTGCATGGCGATCCACGTGAGGGCCGCGGGCCCGGCCACAGCCGCTAGAAACGCCAGCCCGGGCAAAGGGCTCGCGCGCGTGGCGAGAACGAGCCAGACCAGGAGCAGCCCCGCGCAGAGTCTGCTGGACCAGGGAATCTGGAAGCCCTGGTCGCTCCGCAGAACCAGCTCGTCGACATAGCGGCGGAGATTGTCGGTGTCGGAACGCCTCACCAGCGGGGCGTCCTCGAAATTTAGATCGAAGGACGGCTGCCCTATCCTGAGGTTGTCACCGATCCGGGTCTCGGCCCACGGACCGGTTGCGATGAAGGCTTCGGCGACCTGTTTGCCCAGAACATTGACCCGCACCCTCGTTCGAACGGTCGAGTCTGCGCGCACGCCGACGCTGAACGGCCCGTTCGTCTGCAAAGGGATCGAGACCGTGGACGATGCCGCCTCGATCTGACGGAAGTAGAAGTCGCGTCTTCCGTCCGCCACTTCCGCGTTTGGCAGCGCGGTGGCCGCTTCGCTTGGTCCGAGGCCGGACATGATCAGAGGGCCGCGTCCCGATCCGATCGGAACGTGAATTTCCTGGCCCACCGGCAGTGACAGACCGAGCACCGTCAGCACGAAGCCGACTGTCGCGATCAGAGGCGTCCGGCTCACGACCGGTATCGGGCCACCAGCCGCAGATAGGCGAGCGATGTCTTGAGCACCTTCATCTTGCTCTTGCCGATGCGCTGAGAGCCGTCGAGCACCATCGGCACTTCGGAGACCTTGAGCTGGAGCTTCGAAGCGAGATGAAGTATTTCGACTTGGCTCTCAAATCCATCTGATTCGAAGAGACGCTCGCCAAAGCGTTCGCGCATCTGGAGGAGCGTGCGCCCCTGGTAAATCCGGAAAAAGCTGGACAGCGTCGCAAGGCCCGAGAGGCCGAGTGTTTGCTTCATCAGGGCGTTCGCGACGTGCGACAGGCCCACTCGATGCACGGCGGTGCCCCTGATGCCTCCGCCGAACAGATAACACGAGGCGAGCACGATGTCGTCGTCTTCATGCCGCATCCGTCCCAGCATGCGGGGAAGGATGGACAGGTCGCTGGTCCCATCGCCTTCCAACGTCAGCACGACATCCGTCGGCTGCAGGGTTGGAAGGACATGTGTGAAGCCGGTTCGAAAGGCAGCTCCAGGTCCAAAATTTCGCGGGTGGGAGATCACGCTGATGTCAGGCCCCGCGGCTTTCAACACGGCGACCGTCTGATCCGTTGATCCATCGTCCACGAAAACGACCCGATAAGGCGGGAACGGTTGAAGCGCCTCCTTCAGTCGTTGGACGAGCCGGCCGACGTTCGGTTCTTCATTGAGAACCGGAACCACCGCATGGATCACAGGAGACCGAGCCGCTGCATTTCTCCACGCTGCCACGCGATTGCTTTCGGCAAGCCCTCTTCAAGATTCACGCGCGCGCGGAAGCCGAGGATCGTGTGGGACTTCGTGCCGTCGGGAATGCGCCGCTCGACGTCCTCGTAGCGTCCGAAAGTTTCGTAGGGAATCAGGCGCACGTTCGGCTCATCATCCGGCCGGATCATCCGAGAAATCATCAGGGCCAGATTATGGATGGTGATCTCGCGGTCGATACCGATGTTCAAAACTTCGCCGTCCGCCTTCGGCTCGTCGATGCCGCGGACAAAGCCCTCCACCATGTCGTCGATGAAGGTGAAGCTGCGCGTCTGCTGGCCGGTACCATGAACGTCAAGCGCCTCCCCCCGCAGAACCGCTCCGATGAAGACGGACTGCGGCCCGCCCCACCAAGTGATGTTCTGCTTCGGACCGTAGCCGCCAAAGAGACGAAGCGCCACGCCTTCGAGGCCGTACCGTTCGCGGAACGCGAACAGGGCCTGCTCCTCGTACATCTTGGAAACCGCATAGCTCCAGCGCCGGACCTTGGGCGAGCCGATGACCGAGGCGGACTCTTCGTGGAAGGGGACCTGAGGATTGCGCCCATAGCAGTCGGAGGTGGACGCGAGAACCATGCGTCGCGCTCCACACTCGTGAGCGGCGCGCAATACGTTCATTCCTCCCTCACCGTTGATCACCAGGGTGTCGAGTGCATCGCCGTGACGGGGAATTTTTCCCGCTGCCAGATGAACCACAACTTCCGCGCCGCCAAAGGCCGTCCGCAATGCGATCGGATCTAGGATCGTGCCTTGATCGAGTCGAAACGACGGGTGCTCCAGCAGAGGGCCGAGATTCTCGAGGGTCCCGTGGGAAAGATCGTCTATCCCCCGAACCTGGTCACCCCGGTCGAGGAGCCTTTTGGTCAGGTTCGAGCCGACAAAGCCCGCCACACCGGTGATCGCAATTTTCACAAGAGCGAGTCTATCCAGTGTCGACGCCGGAAACCCGCTTCGTGTCCAGCCGGTTAGGCTCCTCCTGATGATGAGAATTCTCACCGTGGTGGGCGCCCGTCCCCAATTCGTGAAGGCAGCACCCCTGGTGGCGGCTCTGCGGAAGCGCTTCCAGCACACCCTTTTGCACACCGGTCAGCACTTCGACGATGCCATGTCGGGCGCTTTCTTTCGGGAGCTGGGGATTCCAAAGCCGCAGATCCACCTGAATATTTCCGGTGGATCTCACGGCTCCATGACGGCAGCGATGCTCGAGCAGATCGAGTCCGCCTTGCTGCGGGTCAAGCCCGTCATGGTGGTGGTTTTGGGAGATACCAACTCCACGCTGGCGGGTGCTTTGGCCGCGGCGAAACTCCATATCCCGGTTGCGCATGTCGAAGCGGGCCTGCGCAGTTTCGACATGGCGATGCCTGAGGAAGTGAATCGCCGCGTCACTGACCACGTCTCCACCCTCCTCTTTTGCCCGACCCGAGCGTCTGCCGAACAGTTGCACCGCGAAGGAATTACCAAGGGTGTTTCCGTCACCGGCGATGTGATGACCGACGTTCTGCGACGCATGATCCCCGCCGCGAGGATTGAGCTTCGGAAGATGCAGCTGCCGCGCGACTTCTATTTCGCGACCGTTCATCGCCAGGAAAACACGGACGACCGGATTCGCCTCGCGGGGATTTTTGACGCGCTCGGCCGGTTGCCCTATCCCGTCGTTCTTCCGCTGCATCCGCGCACCAAGGGGCGGCT
Source organism: Vicinamibacteria bacterium (assembly GCA_039916365.1). Taxonomy (GTDB): domain Bacteria; phylum Acidobacteriota; class Vicinamibacteria; order Fen-336; family JAGNNV01; genus JAGNNV01. The sequence goes on along the minus strand of JBDSLN010000229.1, from coordinate 383 downwards.
CGTGGGATTCAAGATCTCGCTTCCGGCCAACGTCCATGCGATGGGGCCGGTGAGCTACGCCCAGTCGCTCGGCCTCAGTCTCGGCGCGCGCGCGGTGTTGACCGACTCCGGTGGCCTCCAGAAGGAAGCGTTCCTGATGGGCAAACCATGTGTCACTCTGCGTGACACAACGGAATGGACGGAGACGCTGAAAGGCGGGGCAAATCGTTTGGTAGGCGCGAAGTCGGAGCGCATCGTTCGTGCTGTGCGCGCCGTTGAGAAGGCGCCGCCCCTCGTGAAGCCAGGCAGGATTTACGGGGATGGTCGCGCGTCCGAACACATCGCACTGGCGATCGATTGTTTTCTCAAGGCTCGGGGCTGACATGGCGGGGAAGCCCACCACG
>JBDSLN010000228.1:0-4161 GCA_039916365.1 Vicinamibacteria bacterium | reverse complement strand
CGCGAGGCGCAGGTTCTCGCGTCGCTGAACCATCCGAACATTGCGGGGATCTATGGACTCGAGGAGGTCCCTTCGACAAGCTCAGGGACCAGCCCGGAGACTGGCGCAGCGTCCGGCGTAGTCGTCGCTCTGGTGATGGAGCTGGTGGAGGGCGAGGATCTCTCCGCCCACATCGCGCGCGGACCGATGCCTCTCTCAGAGGTCCTTCCCATCGCGCGACAGATCGCCGAGGGCCTCGAGGAAGCTCACGAGCGCGGCATCATTCATCGCGACCTCAAGCCCGCAAACATCAAGGTCACACCCGACGGAAAAGTGAAGATTCTCGACTTCGGGCTCGCGAAAGCCCTCGAGATCGGAACAGGGGCAAACAGCGGGTCCAGCCAGATCTCTCACTCACCCACCATGTCCCGGCACATGACCGAAGCGGGGATGATCCTCGGAACCGCCGCCTACATGAGTCCGGAGCAGGCCCGCGGAAAGCCCGTCGACAAGCGAAGCGACATCTGGGCCTTCGGCGTGGTGTTGTTCGAGATGCTCACCGGGGCGAGGCTCTTCAGCGGAGAAACCGTGAGCGATGTCCTGGCCGCGGTCCTGACCCGCGAGCCGGACTGGAAGGCCCTGCCGGTGGCGACTCCGGCGCACATCCGCGAGATCGTGCGGCGCTGCCTGGAAAAGGACGCGCGCCAGCGCGTTCGCGATATCGGCGACGTTCGTCTGGGATTGGCGGGGGCTGGGAGCCTTCACGCCGAGCCGGTCTCCACCTCCGAGACCGCTCCCTTGAAACGCCGTCGAGCGCGATTCCTCGCCGCCGCGGCGGCCCTCCTCACGATCGGAATCGCGCTCGGCTTCGTGGCCAGGCGTCGGGGCCCGGAATCTGATCGCGGGGTGGCGCGCTTTGAGATCGTTCTCCCGAAGGGTCTGGCTATCAGCGACGACGTGAATGGGTCCATGGCCCTCTCGCCCGACGATCGCGCCATCGCCTTCGTGGCCCAGGATGGCGAGGGGACGCGTTTGTATGTCAGGCGACTGGACCAAACCAATGTCCAGGCCCTCGCCGGCACGGAGGGTGCGCGCGATCCATTCTTCTCTCCCGACGGTCGCTGGATCGGATTCTTCTCCGGAAGTCGGCTTAGGAAGGTCTCAATGGCCGACGGCACCCAGGCAGACGTGACCACAGCCCCCGACAGCACCGGAGCCACCTGGACACCGGACGGCTCCATTATCTTCGCGCCCGGCTACTCCAGCGGGCTGGTGAAGGTCCCAGCCGATGGCGGAAAGCCCGTCCCGGTGACCACGCGTGACGCCACGAAGGGCGAGGCGGGTCACAGCTGGCCGGAGGTTTTGCCCGACGGCAACCACGTCCTGTACACCATCGAGTACACGGGCAAGCCCTTCGACGAGGCCTCCATCGCCGTGGTTTCATTGCGGACCGGCGCGAGCAAGATCGTCCTGCAAGGGGGAACCAGCGCGCGGTATTCGCGGAGCGGTCACCTCCTCTACGCCCGGAGTAGTCGGTTGCTGGCCATCCCTTTCAACCTCGATCGCCTCGAAACTTCGGGGGAGGCCATCACCGTTCTCGATGGCGTCGCCGCCGAGATCGGACGCGGCCGCACCCATTTTGCTGTCTCCCGGGAAGGCAGCCTCGCCTTCGTTCCGGGCGGACTGGACTCGAGGTCCACCGACCTTCTTTGGGCCAGTCGCAGCGGCGTGCTTACCGCCGCGAGCTCCCAGCGGCGGAGCCTTTTGAGCCTCAGCGTGGGCCCTGACGACCGGCGGCTGCTCTCCCAGGTCCGCGGGGCGGACGACGACATCTGGACGCTGGACCTTGCCCGTGATATCGGCACCCGGATCACTTTCGGAACAGAGAACAACTGGCCGGTGTGGGCTGCGGATGGAAAGCGCTTCGCCTGGTCCTCGGATCGGAACGGACAGTTCAATCTCTACATGGCCTCGGTCGACGAGCCACAGAAAGTTGAGCGGCTGACCACTTCCGACCACGACCAAAGGGCTGGCAATCTCCTGCCGGACGGAAGCGAACTCATCTACGGCGATGAAGACCCGACGACCCTTGGTGATATCTGGGCGGTCTCCACAAGCGGCGACCACAAGGCGCGGCCGGTGATTCAGACCCGGTTCGACGAACGGCTCGGGGTGGTTTCACCGGATGGCCGCTGGCTCGCGTATGAGTCGGACGAGACCGGACAGTTCGAAATCTTTATTCAGGCCTACCCGGGGCCCGGACCAAAGACCCAGGTCTCGGACAGCCGTGGCGCCGGAAGCGCCTTGTACTGGCACGGAGATCGAAGGGACCGGCCGCTTCGCTGGTCCCGTGACGGGCGCGAACTGTTCTATTGGAATGGCGATCGGTTGATGTCGGTTCCCCTCAAGCCGGGCCAGCTTCTGGATCCCGGGCCGGCCCATTTCGTATTTGAGCAAGCGGACATCCAGGAGTTCGATGTCGCCACCGACGGCCGCTTCCTGCTCATCCGCTCCCTTCCTCAGGCGCCGCTCACCCGCATTGTCGTCGCTCTAGGCGGGGCGGCGGAGATCGGACACAAGGCGCGATGAACCCGTCCCCAGGCGACGGCAATCAGCTCGCCATCCTGGGCTGACCTGCGTCCAGCTCGCAGGAGCGGACGCCGTTACCAGTCTTCGCGGATCTGGGGCTTGATGAGTCTCGTGGCCTTGCGGATGAGGTCCGTCAATTCGTTGGTCTGCGTGGTCTCCGGCAGTTCTTCGGCCAGGTTGAGAACCGCCGTCAAAGATTCATCCTTGACCCAGTAACTCTTACGCAGGTGCTCCGCGAACCGTGACGCCACGAAGGCGGTGCGGAAAGCGGGCGACCCCTGGTCGAAGGTACGGGCCATCGCTTCGTCTTCGATCGGACGCGCGAACTCGATGCCTTCCGAGCGGGGACTCGCCTTGTAACGAATGCGCGCCGTTCCGATCTTGCCGGAGCCCGGCTTCAACTTCACTTCAAAGAGCGCGGTGACACTGTGTCCCGAGTTGATCTCGCCCGCGTCCACGGCGTCATTGCGGAAGTCGCGATCCGCCACGTCACGCTTCTCATAACCGAGCAGCCGATACCGTTCGACCCGCGCCGGATTGAACTCCACCTGTGCTTTCGCGTCGCGCGCCACCACTTCCAGGACGCTCGTCAGCTTGCGCAGGAAGAACGCGCGCGCTTCACCCAGGTCGTCGATGTAAGCGTATTGCCCGTTGCCTTCATCGGCCAGACGCTGGAGCAGCGCGTCGTTGTAGTTCCCCATGCCGAAGCCGAGCGCCATCATGTCGATGCCGCGCTTCGCCCCGTTGCGGATCCTGGACAGCAGCGCATCCGCCTCGGTCTGACCCGTGTTGGCCACACCGTCGGTGCACAGGACGACTCGGTTGCTGGTGCCGCGCTGGAACGACTGCATGGCCATCTCGTATCCCAGATCAAGGCCCGCCTCGAGATTGGTCGAGCCTTCGGTGCGGAGGCTGTTGATCACGGACAGGATCCGATCGCGATTGCCGACTGAAGTCGGAGCCAGCACACGACGCCCCGTGCCGCCATAGACCACGATGCCGATGGTGTCGCGCTCGTCCAGCTTGTCGACGAGTAGGGCCAGACTGCGCGTCACCAGGCCCAGCCGATTCTCCGCGGCCATCGAGCCAGACACATCGATCACGAACGTCAGATGCGCCGCCTTGCGTTCACGCGGATCCACATCCTTCGCCTTCAACGCGACGCGGATGACGTGATAGCCCGGATGGAGGGGATTCGGAGCGCCATCGACGCGCACCGCGAAGACCGACTCGCCATCGCGACCGCGCTCGGCCGAGACGTTGTTCGGGAAGGAATTGACGAACTCCTCCACCCGGACCGCCGCGGGAGGAGGCAGTGTGCCGCGATTCAGGTAGTTGCGGGTCAACGTGTACGACGCGGTGTCGACATCGAGTCCGAAGGTCGCCTGCGGATCTTCTTCGGTGACGATGAAGGGATTCGTTCCCTTCCCTTCGAAATACATGTCGCGCGGCGTTTGCCGCTCGTCCTCGCGACGATCCTTCTCTTTGCCACGCTCTTTGCCACGCGTCGCCCGATTTCGAACGGAGGAATCCCGCCCGTCAATCGTCGGCGACTCACCCACGCGATCAGCCAAGAACCCGGTAGGAGCTCTT
>JBDSLN010000227.1:0-8759 GCA_039916365.1 Vicinamibacteria bacterium | reverse complement strand
TCCAGGTTTCGATAGGCAACCGCGAGCGTCGTCTCAGCCTGAAGGCGCCTCGCCTCCTCAGTCGCCAACCGACCGGCATTCCGATTCCCAAGCGGAAATGGCACGGAGAGCCCGATACCGAATTGGGTCTCGCGGTCGCCCGTCCTCTCTTGGGAGAGGTACGGTTCCACCGCCACGGTCGGCTTTCTTTCATTCGCGGCCAGCGAAACCTTGAAGCCCTGCTGTTCCAGTTCGGCCTGCCGCACGCGGATGTCGAAGTTGTTCGCTCTGGCTGCTTCGAGCAGTGCCTGGGTGTTCGGGAACGCCGGGAAAAGGGGCGATGGAACGGACACGATCAGGGGACCGTTGATCGCTTCGCCCCGCAGTTGATTCAAGGCCAGTCGAGCTGATTGCCCGGCCAAAGACGCGTCCATCGCTTTCCGCTCGATCGTCAACTCGGTGGCCTCGATGATGCGGGTTTCCAGAATCGGCGTCAGTCCCGCAGGGTCTCTCTGCACGAGAACCTCGCGCAACGCGCGAAAGCGATCGGCCACCTCCCGGGTGGCGGCCGCCTTCTCCTGCGCGGCGAAGAGCTGAAATGCCAACGAACGCGTCCGCGCCGCGAGGGCGGAGCGAAACTGATCGAGCCCCAACTCGGCAAGCTTGACCTGCTGGTCGGCAATCGCCTTGCGCAGTGGGATTCGACCCGGCCACTCGAAGGTCTGTTTGACCGAAACGGACCAAGCAAGACCATCGGAGACGATCGGGCTGTTGATTCGTTTGTCTCCAACCTTGGCCGACACTTCGGGATTGGCTCGGACGCCGGCAGTTCGGCGCTCGCCGTTGGCGGCGAGGATTTCGGCCCTATAGAAGTCGAGTTCCGGGTTCTTTTCCAGGACCTCGGCGACCAAGGCGTCGAGTGTCCTTGGCACGGCCCGTTCGCGATCGTCCTGCCATGGTGCCGCATAGGAGTGGCTCGCGAGTGCTGCGAAGGCGGCTAAGGCGAAGGTCGGCAGTGTGGTCTTTTGATTAAGACTGAATTGGTTCATGAAATGTATTGACCGCGAATGGACGGGTGGCGACAAAGGAGCAACGAGGTGGCTTCGACAAAGGGATGCGATTGCTGGCACCTGGGACAGAGTGCCTGAAAGAGCGGAGGCACATAATCGATGGCCCAACAGAGGTACGGAATCACGATCCTGCTCCGAAGAGAAGCAGGAGGACACCCAAGCAGCTAACGAGCCGCGGGCATGCCTCTGATCAGATTCTGAGAACGAGCTGGCGTGATTCGAGCCGTGGCGGGCTGTGGTCGCTCTTCACGCCCGTTGGACTCGAAGGGGTAGTTTCCCTCGTCGTCAAAGGCGGCGCGACACACCGGAACAAGGACGCAGCGGGATTCGTCACACGGGCGACCTGCTCAGCCCGCAAGACCACTGCGTCCGAAGGAAGTAACGAATGCTGATGACGGGCTTCGCCTCTCACATGGGCATGTCCGTGGAAGGCCTCTTCCACATCCTGGACGTAGTGGGAGGCATCTCCGTCGTGGTGGTCCGACATCACGTGTGCGGAGATGAGACCCACTCGAGCCCACGGCGCCGAGAGCGCCGTGAGAGCCCACGCCGCAATCAGCCTTTGAGTCCGCACGACGCGATGCTATGTCGTGTGCCGACAGAGGCGCAAGCCTGTGGTCAAGACACACAGTGATGCTCGATGATCTGCGCACGGATCGCCTGGATGTGACGGATGTCGCACGGGACGAAACCGCCAGCGCCGCGGAGGCATCTCACTGCGTAACCTCAGGAGATGTTCATGCAGAAGTCAGTGATAGCGCCGTTGTCGTTTGCCCTTAGCCTTGCCGCTTGCAGCGGAGGTGGGGGATCGACGCCGGTTGCTCCTTCCGGGCAAGGAACACCCCAGCCGACGGTGGCGCCAACGCCCATGCCCACTCCGACGCCGGCTCCGACCCCCGCGCCGACTCCTGCGCCAACGCCCTCGCCGTCGGGTTCGATCGACGATGACGCCGCCCTTTACCGGCTCATCTCCAGCGAGGATCCCTTCGGAAACTACCCCCTGTTCCCGAACACCAGCGAGATTTCGTCGGGTCGTCTCGACGGCGCTGGAGCGCATCCCTCGGCTCGCGTGCGTCTCAACGGCACCGCGAGTCAGTCGCTGACGAACGGAAAACTATCCTCAGGCAGTTCGTTCCGCAGCGGGTCCGTGATTGTGAAGGAGGTGATGTCCGGCGGCAGCGTCAACATCCTGGCGGTCATGCGCAAGACCTCGGGCTCGACCTCGGGTGCTGGCTGGCAATGGGCGGAATTCCGTCCCAATGGCGCGGTTGTCGTCTCGATCAACGGCCGTGGCGGCGTCTGCATCGAATGCCACTCACGTCAGCAGGGTCCCTCGAACGATCTCGTCCGGACCTTCGAGCGTCAGCAGTAGTCGCCGGCGCCCAGCGTCCTACTTGACCAGCGTCGTTTCCGGAAACTGGGCAGACCAGGCAAACCAGAACGTGCGCCGAGCCGGCTCTCGGGGAAGCGTCTCTCCGTCTTTGCGCTCGAGCCGGTCTTCCAGAACCGCCCACTGACCTCCCGCATCGTCAACCGCCTTTCCGCCGGATAGGCTGACGAAGTGAAAGGCGCCTGCCCGGTAGACCCGGTTCGCTCCACCGTCGCTTGTGAGGACCACGAAGCGCGTGCCGGAGGCCGTGAACTCATGCAGCGGGTTTTTCTTGAGAAAGACCGTATCCAGAGCCACAGGCTCGGGCTTCGACTCGCCGCTCGCGACGAACGTGACCACCTCGGCCTTTCGCTTCAGCCGCTTGTCCTGAGTCGGCACTTCAAACATCAGCTCGTCATGGGAGAAGTAGCCGCTATAAGCGACACCCTCGTTGTAGTCGCGCTTGTGGCCCGTGTCGAGCGACAGGACCGTGGTGTCTGGGTGAGCGGTTCTCCATTCCTTCCAGGTCGTCGTGACCACCGGCCGGTACTTGAGAACGATGGGACTCGCCGCGAGCGGGCCCACCACCGGGCGTCCTTCGATCGTTGACCAGAGTGATTTGGTTTCGAGGTCGAACATCAACTTGTTCGATCGATACAGCAAGCCGCTCGTGCCCAAAGTGAACGATCGTCCGCCCACGACCGTTTCGTAGGGAACCACAGTTCCGCACAGCGTGCAGTAGACCACCGCGAGCTTCACTCCGCCGAGGGTGTCGAGCGCCATCTCGTGCCAGGCCAGGATGCGCTTGGGGTAGGCCCGCGCCGCTCCGTTCACCACCATCCCGAAGACTACGTTCTTGTCTCCCATGAACGTCGCCTGGTCAGCGGTGATTGTTTTCGGCTGATCGAGCGGTGGAATTCCGTTCACCGAAACACCGCCCCAGTCGATTTCATCGAGGCGGATGCGCGGCTTTTCGGAGGAACTGAAGAAGGTCGCCATGCGCGGGTCTACGTTGGTGTAGAGGCGCGCCTTGAACTCGGAATACCCGGGATGTGGGTCGTCGGGCAGCGTCCACGACCATTTGCGCCAGAGCTTCAAGTCGTTTCCGAAGTTCTTTCCCGTTCGTTTCGAAAGGAACCGCATTAGACGTCCGCGGATGGCCGCTTCCGGAGTCTGAGCTCTTGCGGTGATCGGTTGGCTGCTCCCACCCGGCCGGCCCCCTTGGGTAACGTCGTCGCTCCCAAGCTCTTCGTCTCTTGGTTCGCTAGCGCCTGTTTCCCGCTGCGGACGGAAGAAGCGCGCGAGGTCGATCACCATCGCCGCATAGGTGTCTTTCCACACCGGGGTGAGCCGGTCCGCCGCGGCTTGCGAAACCTTTTCGTCTTTGGAAGCGAGGGCCACGAAGTCGTCCAGCGGAGGTGCGGTTTGTGCCAGGCCCGACGCAGGAGCGAGCGCCAGGAAACAGCAGAGGAGGAGTCGCGTCATGCGCCGATCCTAGCGCGGAAGGCGGTGAGGAGAGCCTTGCTGATCGGACCGACGGAGCCGTCGCCCACCGGGGCGCCGTCCAGGGTCGTCATGGGGGCTAGTTCCTTCAGGGTACTGGTCACAAACAGCTCATCGGCGCTCGAGAGGTCGGACGCCGAAAGCACTCGTTCCTCGTGCGCCTGCCCGCTCGCGGCGGCGACTTCGAGGACGATCTCTCGCGTGATCCCGGCGAGCAGTCCGCAAGAAAGCGGGGGCGTCAGCAGGCACCCGTCCTTCACGATGAAGACGTTCGAGCCAGCACCCTCCGCGACTTCGCCGCGCGTATTCAGCAGGATCGCTTCGAAGGCGCCCTTGGCGTAGGCCTCCCGGGTGGCAAGTGCGTTGTTCAGTAGGTTCGACGCCTTGATCGCGGGATTGAGCGCTTCTATTGGATTCCGGCGAATCGAGACGATGACCGCCGCCGCTCCCTTCGCGTAGAGCGAGTCATTCGTGGCGTCCAGAGGCTTCACGTACATCGCCACCGTCGGCTCTGGAATGCGCTCGAAGCGATACGACATGTCGCCCACGCCACGGCTCACAATGACGCGAAGGTAAGATTCGGCGTTCAGGGCGAAGGCCAGACACGCGTCGATCTGCGTTCGGAGTTCGCCGTCGCTGATCTTTAAGTCGAAGCCGAGAAAGGCGATGGAACGACGCAGCCGGCGGAGGTGCCGGTCGAGTTCGAAGGGCCGTCCGCCGTATGTCCGCAACGTTTCGTACGCACTGTCGCCAAAAACAAAACCGTTGTCCGTGACCTTCAGCGTGACGTCCTCAGGACTGCCCACCCGGCCATTGATCGAAACTGCAAAACCCATGACGCGAAGCTTACCGACATCGACATGGACACCGACACTCGGAGCCCAAAGAGCTGCATGACTCTTGTTGAAGCCATCATCCTCGGGATTGTCCAGGGCGCCGCCGAGTTCCTTCCCATCAGCAGTTCGGGCCATCTCATCGCGGTGCCGTGGCTGCTCGGCTACGAAGACCATTCGCTGGCCTTCGATGTGGCCCTTCACCTCGGCACGCTGGTCGCGGTCGCGGGTGCTCTGCTTGGAGACTGGGTCAAGATGATCGGCGGAGCGCTCACCAGTCTTCTCGCCACGGGCAATCCGTTCGCGTCGGAGGATGGAAAACGCCTGGGCTTCCTGGCCGTCGCGTCGATCCCGGGCGGCATCCTCGGACTTCTGCTCAACGACCTCGCCGAAAGCACCTTCCGCAGCGCGGCGCTCGTGGCGGTCACCATGGCGCTCATGGGACTTGTACTCTGGTTCGCCGATTCGAAATCCGCAAACACTCGCTCGCTCAACGCCTGGACGCTACGTGACGCATTGATCATGGGCTTCGCCCAATCACTCGCCCTGGTTCCGGGGGTCTCTCGCTCGGGCGCCACCATTTCCGCAGCGCGCCTTCTTGGTTACGAACGTGACGCCTCGGCGCGCCTCAGTTTCCTGATGGCCCTGCCGCTCACGCTGGGTGCGGTGATCCTCAAGGTGCCCAAGATGCTCGCGGGCGGTCTGGACATGACTCTGGTCGCTGGCATCCTGACCGCCGCAGTTGTCGGGATCTTCAGTATCCGCATTCTCTTCACCTGGGTGCGCACGCACAGCTATCTTCCCTTCGTGATCTACCGGCTGGTCTTCGCCGCGATCATCCTGGCCGTCTGGTTCACCCGCTAAGCCAAAGGGCTAAGCCAAAGGCACGATGCGACCGATTCTCACCGCCGACGAAATGCGCGCTGCCGATGCCTGGGCTATTGTCCATGGCACGCCCGGCATCACCCTGATGGACAACGCCGGCCTCGCGGTCAGCCGCGCCATCGAGTCCCGCTTCGGCAAGGAACGCCGCGTCGCCGTCGTCTGCGGCCTGGGCAACAACGGCGGAGACGGCTTCGTCATCGCGCGCACCCTCAAGACCGAATGGACGCGGGTCTACGTCATGGGCGATCCGGAGACGCTGACCGGAGATGCGCGTCATCATTACGATCGCCTGCGCAAGGAACGCGCTCGCCTCCCCGTGACCGTCATCAAGACGGAAGCGGAGTGGGCCGAGAAGGCGGTGGAGTTTGGCCGAGCTTCTTTGGTGGTCGATGCGCTTCTCGGCTCAGGCAGCCATGGCGCTCCGCGCGGACTTGCGGTGGCGGCGATACTTTCGATGCGTGCCGCGCGGACTCGCGGCGCTCGGGTGGTCGCGGTGGATCTGCCGTCCGGCGTTCCCGCCGATGCCGGGCCGTTTGATTGGCCGACCGTCGAAGCCGACATCACGGTGACGTTCGCCGCGAAGAAGCCGTGCCTGGTTTTTTCGCCCGCATCGGAACTCGCCGGTTCCGTGGTGGTCGCGCAGATCGGCATTCCCGACGCAGCACTTCAGTTCAATGAGCGCGGCCTGGCGATGTTCGAGCTGGAAGAGAGCGATGCGCGAGCCGTCTTTCCTCCAAGGCCGAAGGAATCGCACAAGGGCAAGTTCGGTCACGTCCTGATCGTCGCAGGATCGATCGGCAAAGCGGGAGCGGCGGTCCTTGCGGCCCGCGCGGCTTTCCGCACGGGTGCCGGTCTCGTCACCGTGGCCTCGGTTGGCGAAGTCTGCCGTCTGGTCACCGTGTCGCAACCCGAAGTGATGACCGCGACGCTGGGCGAGGCAAAGGAATGCGGCGATGTGAACGGAGCAGCGGGGCAGATCCTCGAACTTGCGGCGTTCATGGATGCGCTCGTGATCGGCCCGGGGCTTGGTCGCACCGACAAGACTCAGGACTTCGTCCTCGATGTCGTCGCACGGTGCGGCGTGCCGGTCGTGATGGATGCCGACGCGCTCTTCGGTCTGCGCGCTCACACCCTGTCGCGCGTCTCTCATCGCGACGCTCCCACCATCCTCACGCCGCATCCGGGTGAAATGGCGCGCTTGCTGGGTGTCGACACCGACACGGTTCAGCGCGGCCGCGTGACCGCGGTGCGACATGCCGCTGCGGATACGAGGAGCACGGTGGTTTTGAAAGGTCGGCACACTCTGATCGGCAACGAGCGCTCAGAGGTCTGGCTTAATCCCACGGGAAGCGCAAGCCTCGCCACGGCCGGAACCGGAGATGTGCTCGCCGGCACCATTGGCGCGATTGTCGCGCGCGGGGTAGCGCCCGATCTTGCGGCCGCGGCCGGAGCGTACGTGCATGGCCTGGCCGGCGAACGCGCGGGGAAACGTCGTCCGTGGGGAACCGTGGCGGGCGATGTAGTGGACGCGCTGCCCAAGGCCATTGCTTCGCTGGGACGCTGAGCGCATGGCAGAAGTTCCAGCCGCCGTCGCATCGACTGAGCTCAAGGAATCCCGGTCTGAAGTCGAGACGGAGGCGATCGCCGCCGATCTCGCCCGGGGTTTCACCGGAGGCGAGGTCCTTTTCCTCGAAGGCGACCTGGGTGCTGGGAAGACCGCGTTTGTTCGCGGCCTGGCCCGGGGTATGGGAGCGGCGGATGAAATCGTCGCGTCGCCCACCTTTGTCATCCAAACCTCCTACCCTTGTGGTGACGGACGCCTGCTTCATCACGCGGATCTCTATCGCCTTGCCTCGGAACTCGGTGCCGAAGACGTCGGCCTCTTTGAGCTCCCCGGTCCGAAGGACGTGCTCGCCATTGAATGGGCGGAGCGTATGAAATCGTATCCGTGGAGGCGCGTGCTGCGGATCGACATCACTCACGGTGGCGACGACGACGATCACCGACGCATCGTGATCCGTCGATGAAGCGCGTGGCGCTTTTGCTCATCGCGGCGCTGGGTGCTGGCTCCGCGGGGTGTTCGGGACGTTCGGCTGAAGCCGAAAAAGGGACGACCGCTCCTGCGGCGAAGGAACAGCCGCCCGTCGTTCTCATCACCATCGACACCCTGCGTTCAGACCACATGAGTGTGTATGGATACAAGCGTGACACGACGCCGCGGCTCGCCGAATGGTCGAAAGCGGGCGCGGTGTTTCAGCAGGCGTACACCTACTGGCCGAAGACGCGGGGCAGTTTCGTCGCCATCATGACCGGCCGCACGGCGGGCGAGAGCGGTTACTCACCCAAGCACCCCGAACTTCACGCTTTCAATCCGACCCTCGCCGAGACGCTCCAGAAATCCGGTTACGACACCGCTGCCTTCGTGGACAACGCGAACGTTGCGAGCTCACACGGCTTCGCCCGCGGTTTCCAGACCTATGTCGAGATGTGGGCCGACCCCTCGCTTAAGCAGGACGAGATCCTGAGCACGGAAGAGATCACGCGGCGCGGTGTCGAGTACATCCGCGCGAAGGGCAAAGGCGACGGATTCTTTCTCTGGCTGCACTATGTGAATCCACACGCGCCCTACAGGCCGCCACCGCCGTTTGACACGGCGTTCACCGATCATCTGAAAGGCGAGAGACCATTGAAGGTGGTCGACGGGTTCTTCGGAGGCGTCTCGAAAGAGTGGGCGGCCTCGATGCCTCGCAAGAAGGTTCTCTCCGACTTCGTGAACGCCTACGACGGTGAGATCGCCTACTCGGACGTGCAGGTCGATGCCGTGCTGCGTGCGCTCGATTCGAGCGGAGTGTTGAAACGCGCCACCGTGATCGTGTCGTCGGATCACGGTGAAAGCCTCGGCGAGCACAACTACTACTTCGACCACGGCGCCAATCTGTTCGATCCCGTGCAGCGCGTTCCTTTCATCGTGCTGGGAGGCGCGGCCAGAGCGGTCCGATCGGATGTTCTGGTTTCGACCCTGGACATCATGCCCACCTTGCTCGACGCCGCGCGGGTCTCCTTCCCGACCGGACTCGCCGGCCGCAGCGTTCTTCCCTTCGCCGCCGGCCGCACCGAATC
>JBDSLN010000226.1:0-8277 GCA_039916365.1 Vicinamibacteria bacterium | reverse complement strand
CAGCCACCACGCGCGGGGCGTCGCCTTCTCCAGCGTCATGTAGGAGATCTTCTCGGTGACCGTTTCGTTGGTATGACCCGGTGCAACGAGAGGCATCGGCATGTACTTCGGGTCCATTGGTGCAACAGAAAGCGGCGGCGTCCCCGCGGAGGTGTGGCTGCTAGCCATGATGCGGCGCTGCCTCCTTCGAGAAACCCGCGGGCGAGGAACCCACGGGATCGAGCGACGGATGCGGATTCCTCACCGAAGCGAGGTAGCTCGTGCGCGGACGCGTGTTGAGTTCATGGAGAAGGTTGTAGTCACGCGGACTGGCCTTCTTCTTCGACACCGCGGAATCGGCCTTGTTGAGATCGCCGAAGACGATCGCCTGAGTCGGGCAAACCTGCTGACAGGCGGTCTTGATCTCGCCTTCGCGGATGTCGCGGCCTTCATTCTTCGCGTTGATACGAGCTTCGTTCACGCGCTGGACGCAGTAGGTGCACTTCTCCATAACGCCGCGGCTGCGGACGGTGACATCGGGGTTCTTCTGGAGCTTGAGGCTCTCGGTGTCCCAGTCGGAGTAGAGGAAGAAGTTGAAGCGACGGACCTTGTACGCGCAGTTGTTGGAGCAATAACGAGTTCCAACGCAGCGGTTGTAGACCATGTCGTTCAAGCCTTCATCGCTGTGCACGGTGGCGGCGACGGGGCAGACGACTTCGCAGCTCGCGTTTTCGCACTGCATGCAGGGCACGGGCTGATGATGAACCGCGGGGGCTTCGCTTTCGCCTTCGTAATAGCGGTCGATGCGGAGCCACTGCATTTCGCGACCGCGGGTGATCGACTCCTTGCCGACGACGGGAATGTTGTTCTCGCTCTGGCAAGCCGTGATGCAGGCGTTGCAGCCGATGCAGGCGGAGAGGTCGATGGACATGCCCCACTTGTTGCCGTTGTACGGATGCAGCGGATACAACGAGGCTTGCGGACCCTGTTCTGCTTCGTGCTTTGCGAACTCTGGATTCGCCTTGAAGTTTTCGTAGCTGGTGGTGCGAAGAAGGCCGCGATCGGAGGCGTCTTCCATCTTCCAATGGTCCTGGGTACAACCGATGGCGTATCGCGTTCCCTCTTTGACGACGGTGGCACCGGAACGAAACCACGGAGACGCCGCTACGCGAAGAGGCTGGACATCCACGCCGACGTCTTTGCCCACCCGGCCGGAACGTTTGAGACCGGCGCCGAGGTACACCGTGACCGTGTCGTCAGGATGCCCGGGGACCACCCACGCGGGAATCGAAATCTGCCCCGCGCCGACCTTCAGAGTGATCCGATCGACCCAGGTGCCGCGCGCCGAGCCTTCGGGCTCGGGAATCGAAAGACGCTTCGCGGTCTTCGGCGAAACGAGCGCCGCGTTGTCCCAGGTGATCTTGGTAAGAGGCTTGGGAAGCTCCTGCATCCAGCCGTTGTTCGCATACCGGCCGTCGAGCACGTTTGGGTCGAGGCGGAACGCGATGTCCAGATCGCCCTGATTTGACGAGGGCTTGGTGGACATCCACGCGCCGCCGACCGACTTGACCGCGACCGGCGCGAACGCCGACGCGGGCAACATGCCGTCGTGAACGATCTTGCGCCAGGACTTCTCGAAATTCGCGGGGCCTGGAACGCGCGCTTTCCAGGCTGTCTGAACGACTTGATAGCCGGTGGATGCGGTATCGCCCAACAGCGCGGTCACGACTTCGAGGGCGCTCCTGCCGTCGTACAGGGGTGCTATGAGCGGCTGCTGAACCGACAGGGTGCCGTCGAACGCGCGGGAGTCGCCCCAGGTTTCGAGGGGATGCGCTTCCGGAATCTGCCAGTGAGTGAATTCCGAGGTCTCGTCATCGTACATGCCAAGACGAACCCGCAGGGCGACCTTGCTCTGGTCCTTCATGGCCGTGGCGAAACCGCTGTCGAGCGTCGCGGTGGCCACCGGATTTCCGCCCAGAATGAAGAGAGCGTCGACTTTGCCCGTTGCCATGTCGGCGGAAAGCGCCTCGATGGAATTGTCGGCGGACGGAGGGTTGATTTCGACCGGCTCCGTCATGGTGACGGTGGTGCCGATGCTGCCGAGCTTTTCGTTGATGGCGTAGGCCAGCGCATGTACGAACGCCGGTTGCGATTCGCCAGCCAGAACCAGGGTACGCGTCGGACGCGCCTTTGCGTCTTCAATCATCGCGGCCACGATGGACTTGGCCATGGCGGACGCGGGAAGCGCGCCCTTCTCAACATCGACACCCACAGCGGAGGCGAGCTCACGCGCAATGCCTTCGACTTCGGCGGAGCGAACGGCCATCCGATGATCGGCGGAGCCTCCGGTGATCGAAATCGAACTCTCGGCTACGTAAAGGCGGTTCATTTCCTTGTCGGCGACCGTATCGAACGAGCGGCGCGCGGCGAAGGCGCGGGCATTCGCGACCTTGTCGCCACCGATTCCGAGGAAGTCGGCGTCGAGGGAAATGATCACGTCGGCGGCGGCGAAGTTGTAGACGGGCTGAAGGGCACGACCGAAAGCAGCACGCGCTCCGTCCATCGCGTTGCGGCGCGCGATTGGATCATGAACATGCCACTTGGCGCCGGGATACTGCTTCAGCAGCTCGTTGATCTGCGATCCGAGGGTCGGGGAGATCACGGTCTGGGTCAGAAGGCGAAGTCCTTCTCCCTTGATCGCTTTCTGCGCAGCTAGAACCGGACGGATGGCCGCGACAAAGTCGGACCAGGTTCGGGTTTCGGTGCGGTAGGCAACATCCTTGGCACGGTCCGGATCGTAGAGATTGAGAATCTCAGCCTGGGCGAAGTGGTCGGTGGCGCCGAGGCTGCCCGGATGCTCGGGATTGCCTTCGATCTTTGTGGGCCGGCCCATGTGGCTCTCAACGAGCACGCCCTGAGCGGCACCGTCCGTCGAGAGGACGGTGGCGAAGAAAACCGGACGGCCGGGGATGAAGACTTCCGGAGCCTTGACGTAAGGAACGATCGCCTCGGCGGGCTGACGCGTGCAGGCGGAAGACAACCCGGCGAGGGCCACGGACGCGCCCATCAACTGAAGGAACTGACGACGGCCTTCTGGATCGGTGAACTCGGATGCCTTCTCCGGGAACTCACGATGGAGCCACGTCTTGACGTCCTCGGCGCTGGAAAGCTCCTCAAGGCTGCGCCAGAGCTTGGGCTTGGCTCCAGAGAGGCCCTTGGACACACGGGTCACTTGCGAAATCGGGATATGAACGTCGCTCATGAATTCCGTTCTTGGCCTAGCGGTGACAGGTGGAGCAGGAAACGCGGGGATTGGCGTGATACTCGGCTCGCAGCCTTGCGCCCACTTCGAGCTGGTTTGACGGGGCGTGCCACACCGGCGCCGTCACTTCAGACTTGGGGCGAAGATATTTTTCTGGATTCCGGTGGCAATTGAGGCACCACTCCATCTGCAGAGACTCCGCCTGGAAGACCAGAGGCATTTCACCGATTTGGCCATGGCAGGTGGTGCAACCGACGCCCTTGTTGACGTGGGCGGAATGGTTGAAATAGGCGAAGTCGGGCAGGTCATTGACCTTGCGCCACTCGAGCGACTTGCCGGTGCGGTAGCTCTCGCGCACGGGTTCCAGGATCGGCGCCTGAGTCCAGATCTGCGAGTGGCAGTTCATGCACGTCTGCGTGGGCGGAACCGACGCGGACGCGGACGTCTCGACCGAAGTGTGGCAGTAGCGGCAGTCGATGCCGAGCCCGGTGGTGTGGTGATTATGGGAGAAGGGAACCGGCTGATCGTAAGGGGTTCCCTGACCAGTGGCGTAGCCGGAGCGCGCCAGGAGGAACAGGGTCAAAAGGACGGTGCCCCCAACGCCTGCTCCAACAGCAATGCTCGCTTGAGAAAGACCGTTGGCCTGCTTTGGAAAGAGTTGCGGCATGGCTTGAGTCGGGGATTCTATGTTTCGGACGAGCGGCCAATCAAGAGCCTTCAACTTTTTGGCCCGTAAACTCCGCGCCAACTTCAGTGAAACGGAGTGCGACAATCTGTCGGCCCGACTCCCGCGAGTAACCCGCGAACCTCATGATTGATCCTTCGAAAAAAGACCGCATGCATCCGCGCAATCGCTTTCGCGCGGGGTATGACTTCGCGCGATTGATGAAAAGCACACCGGATCTGGCCGCCTTCGTGAAACCGAACGCGTACGGCAACGAGTCGATCAACTACTTCGATCCGCTAGCCGTGAAAACCCTGAACCGCGCGCTGCTGCGCGACGCTTACGGCTTGACGAAGTGGGACATTCCCGCGGGCTACCTGTGTCCGCCAATCCCCGGCCGCAGCGACTACCTCCACTACGCGGCGGATCTTTTGAGTGACGGCCGTGCCGACGCGATCCCGCGCGGTCCCTCCACCCGCGTGCTCGACGTGGGTATGGGTGCAAACTGCATCTACCCGCTGATCGGAGCGCGCGAATACGGCTGGAGCTTCGTCGGCACGGAAATCGATCGAGAGGCGGTGTCATGGGCCCAGAAGACGGTGGCCTCAAACCCGTCCGTCAACGGGCTGATCGCGTGCCGCTTTCAGCCTGCGCGACGCGAGTGCTTCAAGGGAGTTATTGAAGAGGGAGAGGTTTTCGCTCTCGTCATCTCCAATCCACCGTTTCACGGATCGGCCGAGGAAGCGGCAGAAGGAAATGCGCGCAAGCGTCGCAACCTCTCGGGAAGCAGAACCGCGCCCTCAGCTGCCTCGCTGAACTTCGGCGGTCAGTCCCGCGAACTCTGGTGCCCGGGCGGCGAGTTGGGCTTCGTGATGCGGATGATTCGTCAGAGCGTCGCGTTCGGCGATCGCGTCGGGTGGTTCACGACACTTGTCTCAAAGGGCGCGCATCTTCCCCGTCTTCACGAGGTGCTCGCGGAAGTGAATCCCATGAGTGCGCGCACCATCGAAATGGCGCAGGGCCAAAAACAAAGCCGGCTTCTCGCGTGGACGTTCGCGAGATCGGCGTCGATCAGGGCTTCGTCGATCAGGGCTTCAAGGACACCAGCGCGATCACGAGATTGAAGAACCCGCCAAAAACCAAAGGCGAGACCAGTCCCAGGAGAGCGGCGTCCGCGTCGCGCGGCTTCAACCAGAGATAGAGGCCGACGCCGATCGCAACCGCGACTACGTCGATCGCGATCATGAGCGCGATCCGGGGTTTCGAGATGCGGCGCGGCGCTTGCGGTGGAGTCATGTGGGCGGATTATCAACCCATTCCCTTCATCGCTTGATAGACTTTCGAGTGCTTCGTAACAGTTGAGGAGATAGAAGGAAAGCCCATGACCTACGTGATCGCTGAGCCCTGCATCGGAACCAAAGACGCCGCGTGTGTGGAGGTCTGTCCGGTCGACTGCATCCATCCGAAGAAGGACTCGGACGAACACACTCCGGCCACCCAACTCTTCATCGATCCCGATTCCTGCATCGACTGCGGCGCCTGCGTTCCGGTCTGCCCCGTCCAGGCGATCTATCCGCAGGATGAGCTTCCCGACAACTGGAAGCACTACACCGAGATCAACGCGAAGCACTTCCAGAAGTAACACTTCGTGATCGATGACGCGCGCCTGACGTTCAAACGGCCCGCGAAGCTCAGTCCCGACGCCGGCCTCGCCCTCGAAGACTACGCGCGCGCCTCTTCGGCGACCGAGGCTTCGGTGGTGGTCGATGCCTCGAATCAGGTGGTGGCTCTAGCGTTCCAAAGCCCTCCCGACGGATGGACCGACGCGATGGCGGAAGACATCGAGCGATTCTTCGACTCGCTCGCTTCAGACGCCGCGGATCGTCTGGGCTGGAGCTAGTGTGCTGCCGGGAGGCGGGCAGGGATCGCGAAGGCCATCGAAGGCACCGGTAGGAACATTCCAGGGGCTCGCTGGCCCGGAGGTGACCTGGCGTTCTAGCGGCCGGCCTTCGCCCGCTCAGCCTGCCAGAGATGGCGGCGGGTGTGCGACAACATGATGCGAAACGCCGCATAGACGTTGTATCTCGCGCGAGCGTTGAACGGTGACGTCACCTTGACGGTCGAGGTGGCGAGATCCGTCGCGCGGACGATCAGGGTGGCGAGTTTTCCGTTCGTGGTCTGAAGGCCGTCCACCAGATTCATCGGATCAGGGACGGGAACGGGCTCGAAGGGTTTGGTGGTTTTAATCTTCATGCGGGCCGGTGGTTCGAGCGACTTCACCAACAACCAGCCGGTCACACCGAGGCCCGAGCGAGCGATGGATTTCTTTCCATCACGCTCGAGTTGAATCACCGCTTCTTCGGCGAGAGGAATCATCGCGTCGCCGGTCTGAATCAAATGCTGCAGGTTTTCGGCAACGCTCCAACCTCCGCTGGCCGGGCGTTTCATCAACGTCTGCGCATCCATGCCCGCCACCAGAGCCTGCGACTGCTTCGAGACTTCGCCCAGTTCCCGTTTGAGGTCACGCGCTTGTTCCGGGGTCATCAGGGAAGCATATCGCCGACCGTTCCGGGCCCAACAGCACGTGTCCCCACGTTAAAGGTTGGGAGAAGGCGGCCAAAGGGGCGCTGGAGCCGACGGCGAGATTTGAGAGTGAGCGAAGCGATCTCCGCCAAAGTCGATGCCGCTGGAAGCGGCGTCGAAGCTATTGGCAACTCAGGAGGAGAATCTCGCTGAGGCTGAGCGCCAAGGGGGCGCTGGAGCCGACGGCGAGATTTGAACTCGCGACCTGCTGATTACGAATCAGCTGCTCTACCGCTGAGCTACATCGGCCCGGGACGCGCTCAAGCGGATGCGGAGCACTTGAGGGGACGAGGAATTTATCATGCCGACTACCGCCAGCCATGGCCTCAAATCTCACCATCCCACGGGGCGGGGAATGTCGGCGGTGGAGATGTGCGGCATCGAGTCGCTGGCCGAAGGACGCCGGAGTTCGTCTGTGGTGATGTGAGGGGTGGAGTCACTTAGAGCCAGCGGCCGGGGCGACGGAGGGTTCGGGAGGCGACTGGCGTGGATTTCGTAAGACTGGTTCGGTGTGGCGTTCGTCGTTTCGGTCAGCATCAAACCCTCTACGGGAGACCTCATTCCCTGGTTCCGTCGTTCGCGGAAGGATGTGGGCTGAGTCACCACGGCTTCCTTAAGGCTATGAAATAGCTTGACTTGGGCCAGGACGAGCCGTCGCGACGACGCATCGCAGGCTCGGCGGCAGCGGCAGGACCAGCAGGTCTTTACGCCTCGCGGGACTAGGCTAGGGCGCAGTCATTAAAGAAAGTGAGGACGACAAACATGGAAGCAGACGTCATTTCGTGCCCTGCCTGCGGTGGGGAAAACCGGGTCAGCCGGGAGAAGGTTCTTGAAGGTGCGAGCCCCCTGTGCGGCCATTGCAAGAAGGATCTTGCGGTGGACGCGAAGCCGGTGAAGGTCAGCGACGACAGCTTCGCGGCCGACGTGCTCGCTCATCCGCGTCCCGTGATCGTCGACCTTTGGGCCGAGTGGTGCGCTCCGTGCCGCATGATCGCTCCCGCTCTCGAAGAGATCGCGGGCGGGATGATGGGAAAGGTGAGGATCGCGAAACTGAACGTGGATGACAATCCACGCACTCAGGGAATGCTGCGCGTGTCAGGCATACCTACTCTTGTCGCGTTCAAGGATGGCAAGGAAGTTGATCGCATGGTCGGCGCCCTCCCGCCTCCCCAGCTTCGCGCCTGGATCGAGAAGTTCGCGTAAGGCACTTGCGCAGCCGCTGATGGAACGAAGCCAGAAGGGCGTGGTCATCGGGCTCACCGGAGCCCTGGCTGTGGCCCTTCTGGCCATCGCGTTTCTGCTGGGCCGGATGACGGCGCGGCCCGTCGCGCTACCCGCAGCTCCAGTCGCGCCCCCGGCTTCGCAGGCGTTGCCCGCAGCGAGTGTTGTCGAATCCGCGGCTGCTGCAGCGCCTCCGCCGTTTGGTCAGAGCGCGATTGAGCCAACCTCTGCCGAGCCAATCGCCACTCCGTTCCATCACGACGCGCCAGCAACGATGTTTCCAGGAACGATCGCGCCGCCTCCGGTCAGCACAGCGCCCGCGCCGTTTGGAGGATCGGGCGAACGTCAGGAAATCGCCGCGTACTTTTCGGTGCTCGATCGCGTTGAAGAGGTCGGAGCGGGCGATCCTCAATCATTCGCGACCTCCCTGATGCAGTCCGTTTCTTCGGGAGACTTCTCCGGCTTTGACGATCTCGTGAACAAGGCGCGCGCGCAGCGCGAACGAGTCGGCTTGTTGAAGCCACCGAGGGCTTGCACCGAGCATCACCGCATCGCGATGGGGTTGTCG
>JBDSLN010000225.1:0-5706 GCA_039916365.1 Vicinamibacteria bacterium | reverse complement strand
GGCACGCGCGCCATAGAACACGCTGACCGTTTTCCCGTTTTTGTCAGACGAACGGAGTCCGCTCCTTCTACTCGGTGAACGCGGCGGCCGATGGCAGGGTGAGGCGAGTCCTGACCCCGCCTGACGGTGCCTGCTCGATCAGGATCGACCCGCCGTACAACTCGGCGAGGTCTGCCACAATCGCCAGTCCGAAGCCCGAGCCCGGCGCGGCCTCGTCGGCCCGTACACCACGCTGCAGCACGCGCGTGCGCATCTCTTTTGCAATGCCCGGGCCGTCGTCATCGATCAGGATCTGGATGTTGGGAGCGACTGCCGAGGACTCGATCAGCACGACCGATCGTGTCCACTTGCAGGCGTTGTCGAGCAGATTGCCGAGCATTTCGTCGAGGTCTTCGCGCTGAACACGGACCGCGTGGTCGGCCGGGACGGACACCCGAAAATCGAGACCCTTCTCGGCGTGGAGGCGGGTGAGGGCGCGGGCCAGGCCGTCGGCCGATTCCTTCACCGAGGCACGCGTTCCTGCGATGTTGCCGGCGGCCGTGGCGCGTGCCTGGGCCAGGTGATAGTCGATCTGGTGTCGCATGCGCTCAACTTGTTGGCCGACAATCTCCGCGCCCTCGTGGTCGCCTTTGGCGGCCAGCCTGGATGCCTCCTGACCAAGAATGGCGAGGGGCGTTTTGAGGCCGTGTGCGAGATCTCCGGCGCGCGCGACGGCCCGACGCACGCGCTCCTCGCGGTGATCGAGCAGCGCGTTGAGATCCTCGACGAGTGGCTCCACTTCCTCCGGGAACTTGCCTTCGAGGCGTTGCTCACGCCCTTCACGGATGGCTCCCAGCCGCTCGCGCAATTTTGTGAAAGGAGACAGGATGCTGTGGATCTGAAACAGGCCCGCCGCCAGCAGGCCGATGGCGAAGACAGACATCGCCCACATGTGCAGGACGGGAGCGGAGAAGCGATGCATGACCATCCCGAGTAGGACTGCATTCGTCACCGCGACGAGGCCGGTGGTCCACAGGATCGAGCCGACGAGGAGTCGTGATCGAAGTGAGGTGCCGGACTTCACACGGCCTCCATGCGATACCCGAGGCCGCGCACCGTCGCGATACTCGACGCGCCCAGCTTCCGCCGCAGGCGGACGATGAAGACTTCGACCGTGTTCGAGTCGCGATCGGTGTCCTGCGCGTAGATGTGCTCGGTCAACTCACTCTGGGCGACGACGCGTCCCTGCTGATGCATCAGATACGAGAGAACGCGGAACTCATGTCCAGTCAGTTTCACCGCCGCACCGTCAAGAGTGACGCGCGTGCTGCGCGGGTCGAGGGCGATCGAGCCGGACCTCAGTTCGAGGCGACCCTGGCCGCCGGAACGACGGATCAGCGCACGCAGCCGGGCCAGGAGTTCCTCCATCCGGAACGGTTTCGACATGTAGTCGTCGGCCCCTCCGTCGATGCCTTGAACCTTCTCATGCCACGCGCCGCGTGCGGTCAAAACGACCACGGGAACGGTGACCCCGTGCTCCCGCCATCGCTTCAACAGAGTCAACCCGTCGACCTTCGGCAAGCCGAGATCGAGCACAATGGCGTCGTAGCCTTCCGTCTGCCCCAGAAAATCAGCCTCTTCACCGTCACTCGCGCAGTCGACCACGTAGCCTGCCTCGCTGAGTGCCATCTTCAGCTGCTTCGACAGCAGCGCCTCATCTTCGGCGACTAGAACCCGCACAACTGAATATCTCCGCGACTGTTATAGCCGATCCACGCCTGAACGGGCGATGAACGAAGCGTTCACGTTTGGTTCATAACGACATCGCTACGGTGTCGCATGCTGATCGAAGTGAAGGCTGTGACCAAGGCGTACCGGACTCCGGCGGGATCGTTCGTCGCTTTGCGCGATGTGGACTTCGCCGCCAACAAGGGCGAGTTCGTGGCCCTTGTCGGCAAATCGGGCAGCGGTAAGTCAACTCTGCTGAACATGCTGGGCGGCATCGACCGACCGACCGAGGGATCGGTGGTGGTTGATGGAACCGCGATTGAGGCGATGGGCGAGAACGCGCTCGCGCTGTGGCGCGGACGGAAGGTCGGTCTGGTGTTTCAGTTCTTCCAGCTTCTGCCCACACTCACGGTCATCGAGAACGTCATGCTGCCCATGGACTTCTCCGGATCGATTCCACCGACCGAGCGTCGGCCGCGCGCGCTCTCGCTGCTGGATCAGGTGGGTGTTTCATCCCAAGCGGACAAACTGCCTTCGTCGCTTTCGGGCGGGCAGGCTCAGCGGGTGGCCATCGCGCGTGCGCTCGCGAATCGCCCCGCCGTCATTCTTGCGGACGAGCCCACGGGGAACCTCGACTCGGCCACTGCCGGTTCGGTCCTTGAACTGCTCCGCGGCCTCGCGAACGAGGGCGCCACCGTGGTGATCGCCACTCACGAACGCGACATTGGAAATCTGGTCGACCGAAAGGTTGAGATCGTCGATGGCGTGGTCGCGCGATGAGTCCGCGCTGGGCCAAGACCGTCCGCGACGTCTGGCAGGAGCGTGCGCGCTCCGCGATGGTGGTCTGCGCGATCGCCCTTGGCATCGCGGCGTTCTCGTCGGTGCTCTCGACCTACGCGATCCTCAACCGCGAACTGAATCAGGGCTACCTCGCGACGAATCCGGCGTCGTTCACCCTTCGCACGGATGCACTCGATGACGCTGCGCTCAGTCTGGTGCGTTCCAATCCGGGTGTTCAGACGGCTGAGCCGCGTCGCGTCGTGTCGGGACGGATGAAGGCGGGTCCGGCGAACTGGCGCAACGTTTTGTTTTTCGTGGTGAACAACTACGCGGCGATCCAGGTCAGCAAACTGGTTCCGGAGACGGGCGCCTGGCCGCCGGCCACCGGGGAAGTCCTGATCGAGCGTGACGCCTTCCAGGTCGCGAAGGCGAGGATCGGTGATTCGGTCGCAATTCGCATGCAGAACGGGATCGAGAGTACGCTGAAGGTGACGGGAGGGGTTCACGATGTCGGGCAGGCGCAGGCGCGGATGGAAAACATCGTCTACGCCTACATCACGCTCGACACGCTGGCGTTGCTTGGCGAAAAACCGTATCTCGATCAGCTCAATGTGGTGGTTTCGGGTGACGGCCTCGACCGTGACCACATCGGCCACGTCGCTGACGACGTCAAGAAACAACTGGAGGCCGCGGGCCATGCGGTGCGCCGGGTGGAGATTCCAGATCCGGGCAAGCATCCTCACGCTGACTTGATGGCGATGCTTCTGCTTGCCATCTCCACCTTTGGATTGTTGGTCCTCGCGCTGAGCGGCGTTCTGGTCGTGAATTTGCTCACCGCGATCATGGCGTCGCAGGTTCGCCAGATCGGTGTGATGAAGGCGATAGGAGGATCGCGCCGTCAGATCGCGCAGATTTACTTCGGCCAGGCCTTTCTTCTGGGAGTTCTCGCAACACTCGTTGCCCTGCCGCTCAGCCTTGTCGGGTCCCGGCAACTCAGTCTGTACCTGGCTCGGTTCCTCAACTTCGACATGATGAGTTTCTCGGTGCCGCTGTGGGTTTACGTCTTGGTTGGCTTGATCGGCCTCGCGACGCCTTTGCTGGCTGCTGCCTATCCGGTTCTGAAGGGGACGGGACTGTCCGTTGCCAAGGCCCTTGCCGACTTCGGCGTTTCTGATCGTGGCTTCGGCCAGGGTCGTCTCGATCGCGCTCTGGCCTCCGTCGGTGGACTCGCGCGGCCACTCTTGCTGGCGGTGAGGAACAGCTTCAGGCAGCGCGTCCGCCTCGCTCTGACCCTGACCACGCTGAGCATCGCAGGCCTTTTCTTCATGGCGGCCCTCAACGTGAGGGCATCGATGATGAACACCATCGATCATCTGTTCGCTTCCAAGCTCTTTGATCTGACTCTGGGACTCGGAGCACTGGGTCCCTACGAGCCGGTTGAGCGTGCGATCGCGAGGACGCCCGGCGTGGTTCGCGCGGAAGGCTGGATCTCGAGCGAGGGATCGATCGTTGCCGGGCAGAGTAAGGAAGCGGACCTGTCAGCCCGTCGATTCCTGGTTCTCGGCGTCACCCCCGCGACCCGTCTGCTCAAGCTGGATGTCGACGAAGGACGCGACCTCTCTCCCGACGATGTCGACGCGCTGGTCGTCAACACAGCACTTGCCGCGAAGGAGCCGGCCATGAAGATCGGACAGACCGTGGTCGTCCGGATAGGCCCGTCTGAAACTTCATTTCGAATCGTGGGCGTCGCTCGCGAAGCCTTTTCTCCGGCGACCGCGTACGTCTCGCGGACCTTCTTCGAGAAAGCGGGCCGTCCTGTCGGATCCGCGAACACGGTGCGGATCGCGCTGGAGCAAACCGACGAGGCGTCCATGGCGACCTTCAAGGAAGCGCTGGACAGGAATCTCGATGCCGAAGCCGTCAAGGTCACGGGGAGTGTCACCAAGCTGGACAGTCGATATGGATTCGATCAGCACATGCTGATGATCTACATCTTTCTGGTCGTGATGTCAGTCATCATCGGCAGCGTCGGTGGCCTGGGACTGATGACGACCATGAGCCTCAACGTCCTGGAACGAAGGCGTGAGATGGGCGTCCTGCGCGCGGTGGGGGCGTCGGCGCGCATGGTCTGGATGATCATCGTGACCGAGGGCGTGACGATGGGTCTGTTGAGCTTTGCCGTGGCCGCCGTCCTCGCCTGGCCGCTCAGCCGAGGGCTTGGAAATTTCATTGGCTCCGCCATGTTCGGAAGCTCACTGGCGAACGTGTTTGAGTTGCGGGGCCTCGTGATCTGGCTGGCCGTGTCGATCGGCCTGAGCCTGATCGCGAGCTTTATTCCGGCCTGGAACGCATCAAGGTCATCCGTCCGCGAGGCCCTCGGTTTCGAGTGACGCCAATTCACCAAAGGAAAGAACTTATGTCCAAAACAACATCGAAGGTCCTGATCATCGCCGTGGTTCTGCTCGTCGTCGCGGTCGGCATCTCGCAGGGCGGTGGCTGGCTCATTCACAAGGTCCGAGTGATGCACGGACTTCACTGAACCTTCGGTTCGCGCTCAGCGCCTTCCGTCTCCGGCACCGGGCGTCCGCGGAACGCCAAGGTCTCCAAGAGCGCTTCCTGGTACTGCTCTTCGGTGATGACATCGATGGAGCGCATCTTCGCGAGCAGGTTGTTCACCAGCACCTCGAACCCGCGACGCAACTCGCCGTCGTTGAACGAGCCCTGGTATTTGACGGGCCCCGGAATCATCGAGATCAGAAACGCGATCTCCTTCGGAGTGAGATCCCACGGATCCTTGTCGAAGTAGTGATACGAGGCGGGGCGGAGACCATACAGGCCCGGACCCCATTCGATGATGTTCAGGTAAATCTCAAGGATCCGCTGCTTGCCCAGCGTCGATTCGAGCAGGAAGGTGAAGGCGAGTTCCTTCAGCTTGCGGTGAAGACTCTTCTCGCGGGTTAGGAAGAGGTTCTTCGCGAGCTGTTGAGTGATCGTCGATCCACCGCGCGCCGCCTCGCCCTTCGCGATGTTGGCCGCGATCACCTTGGGAAGTTCCGTGAAATCGACCCCGGGATGCGAAAAAAACGCAGCGTCCTCGGCGATGAGCAGGGTGCGGATCAGACGTGCTTGCACGTCGCCCCATGCGATGAAGTCAGGCGCGCCGCTTGAAACCACAATGGTCCGCTTCGCGCCGCGGTTCGTGATGACCTCGTGAGTGAA
>JBDSLN010000224.1:0-2694 GCA_039916365.1 Vicinamibacteria bacterium | reverse complement strand
GGCTGGAATTCGACGGCAATCCCAATCAAATCCCCACCCGCGACAAGAAGTATCTGTGGATCGAGACCTACGCGCGCTGGCGCATCTCAGATCCGCTGCGCTTCTACCAGGCGGTGCAGGATGAGCGGGGAGCGCAAAGCCGGCTCGACGACATCGTGGACGGCGAGACTCGGAACGCAGTGGCGTCATTCGACGTGATCGAGTTAGTGCGCACCTCGAATCGAGCCTTCGAGGCGACCGAGGAACTGACCGGAGTCGAAGAAGGGGCCGACGTTGTCACCAAAGTGATCACGGGCCGGACCAAGATCGCGACGGTGATTCTTGAGAAGGCGGCGGCGATCACGCCACAGTTCGGCGTCGAACTCGAGGATGTGCGCTTCAAACGGATCAGCTACGTGGAGAGCGTTCAGGCCAAAGTCTACGAGCGGATGATTTCCGAAAGGAAGAGAATCGCGGAGAAGAGCCGGTCGGAAGGGGCGGGCCGAGCGGCGGAAATTCGCGGCCAGAAGGACCGGGATCTGCTCGCGGCCTCATCGGAAGGCTACAAGAAGGCTCAGCTTCTGAAGGGAGCGGCGGACGCTCGAGCCACGAGCATCTTCGCCCGCGCCTACGAGCGCGATGCGGATTTCTACGCTTTCTTGAAGTCGCTCGAGACGCTGGAGAAAACCATCGACGCAAAGTCTGTTCTCGTCCTCTCCACCGAATCGGAACTGCTCAAGTATCTAAAGGGCAGCAAGTAGAGAAGTCCCGCTGCATCAGCCGCCTAACAACTGACGGTGTAGAGTGGCGGTGTCAGGCGTGTCGGCTGGCTTCCAGAAGCGATCGCCGGTGAGGCGCATGTACAGCTCCATCCCCGTGCCGATGGTGCCGTTGACCCCGGGATAACCGCTCGCGGCGTTACACCAGTAAAAGTTTTTCCAGGGGGTCAAGGCCTTCAGACGTCCCAGGCCCATGTTTTCGGGGGTGAGGTGCTGGCCATACGAATGCCCGCGCGGTGCCCAGCAGAAGTCTTCGTTGGTCGTCGGCGAGCCCGAAAGGTGGAGGGCAATGTGCTTTCGCAGACTGGGAACGTGGTGCCGCTCCACGATGTCGATCAGTTTGTCCTCGACCTCCTTCTTCTCCTTTCGATAGGCCCGGATGTCGCGGTCACGCAGCTCGCGGAAGTAGTCGTAGTTGGCGGTGGTGGCAAGCTCGAGGATCTGAGCGCCTGGAGGGCACGTTCCCGGTTCGTCGGTGTGCAGCGACGGAGTCGCCATGAAGACCCAGGGACGGCTCCAATCCTGTCGCATTTCCTGGGCCCAGGTTTCATTCATGTCCCACTGCTCGAGATGCCAGGTGTTATGCCGGCCAAAGCCGTGCTCACGAAGGTCGATTCCCTTCAGCCCTAGGTAGACAGTAAGCGCCGTCTGTGAGTACTCATAGGCCAGGGGCTTTTGCTGCGCCCGGGGAAACTTCTCGAGGCCGATGAGGCGTGACATTTTCTGGGGATCGGCATTACAGATGATGGTGGGTGCGGTGAAGACCTTCCCGTCTTTCGTCTGCACGGATTCGACACAGTCTCCGTTAGCCACGAACGATGTCACTTCCGCCTCGTAGTACACGTGGCATCCGGCGTGGGCGGTGATGAACTCGACGAGGCGCCCGACCAGATGCTTGAAGTGCTTGCGCGGGTAATAGGCGCCGCGGTTGTAGCCGGAGAAGAGACCGTTGTAGGCGAGGATCGAGAGATCCTTCGGCGGACACATGAAGTTGCCCGCATTGGCGATGAGGACGGCCTGGGCTTCGCGACTGAGGCCGCACTCGTCGAACACCTGCTGAAGCGTCTTGCCCATGTAACGGATCAGAGTCATGAACCGCCAACCCATGGTCGGGACTTGCCACCAGCGAAACTTTTCGGGCAGCTGACCGACCTCCTGGGTCAGTCGATCAAGAATATGAGTGAACGCCTGCACGCGAGCGCCTTGACCTGGATAAGCGGCCTCGATATTCCGGGCCAACCGCTCGTAGCCATAGGGGATGGCCACTCGCTTGCGGTCCGGAAGAATCACATGGTCGTAGCCATTGGGATCGAGTGACTCAAAGGCGATGTCTTCGTTGAGATTGAGTTTCTGTAAGAACCGCCAGACCCGATCGCCCTTGCCACAGCCCCAGATGTAATGAATTTGCGCGCAGAAGGAAAACTCGCCGTAGCTGAACGAGTGGACGTAGCCGCCCGGCAGGTCGTGGGCCTCGAGCATGCAGACGCGCTGCCCGCTCTCGGCGAGAAGGGCGGCCACGGTGAGTGCGGCCATCCCGGTGCCGATGATGAGAATGTCGTACCGGGGATTCGAAGCGTAGAGAATGTCCTGACGCGCCTTCTCTTCCGCCGTGAGGGCGCCGGTGCTGGGGGACTTGTTGCTGGCGCGGGGTTCAGGCATAGCGGGTCGGTAATCAGCCTACTCGCCAAGCACGGAACGACTCTTTGCCACCTGCTGGCGGATCAAAGTTGCATCGCGTCCGCCGGCGCCTGGCGCATGCTTTACCGCTTGTTGAGGTATTCCGGACTCTTGCGGATTTCGCGAATGAGGTCGGCTTCCGTCCAGTTTGCCTGGAAGACCTTGTCGACCCATCCCTCGGCGGCAGGTCCTGGATCACGATTGAGCTCGGAACGATAGACCTTGGTCACGATGGCCCGGGCCTTCTCCATGGTCATGA
>JBDSLN010000223.1:0-6870 GCA_039916365.1 Vicinamibacteria bacterium | reverse complement strand
AGGGATCACACCTATCCTGTGCGGCACCTCTCAAGTCATTCGCGCTCATAGAGCGTAAGCTAGTGCACCCGTATATTCCTGCGGCTTTGAGAGGAACACATGGTTACCCGCCGTCGAGTTGTTCTCGCGCTTGGAGCAGGCGCCCTCGTAGTCGCGTTCATCCCGACAATCACGAGGGCGCCGGCATATCCAACGCGGCCAGTACGGATCATTGTGGGATTCCCCCAGGGTGGCGCCGTGGACATTGCCGCGCGTGTCATTAGTCCGTGGCTGTCTGAGCGGCTCGGCCAGCCATTCGTCGTCGAAAACCATCCAGGTGAGAGCGGCAATATCGCTACCGGGGAAGTAGTGAAAGCGCCGCCCGATGGATACACACTCCTTCTGTGCGGTCCAGTCAACACGATCAACACGACGCTTTTCGAACATCTGAATTTCAATTTTACGGGCGACATCGCCGCGGTCGCAAGCATTTCGCGCGTCCCCCTCGTCGTGGAGGTAAATCCGTCGGTGGCCGTGAGGACGGTTCCTGAATTCCTAGCCTACGCGAACGCCAATCCAGGGAAACTGAAGGTGGCCTATGCCGGTAACGGAACTCCACAACACATCGGTATTGAGCTGTTCAAGATGCTGGCCGGCGTCGACCTGAGCCTGGTGCCCTATGCCGGGTCTGCGCCCGCATTGGCCAATCTGCTGGGCGGGCAGGTGCAAGTGATGTTCGATCCGATGCCATCCTCTATCGGGTATATCAGGAGCGGCAAGCTGATTCCGCTAGCGGTGACCACCGCGACAAGGTCGGAGGCGCTGCCGAACGTTTCTGCCATGAGCGATTTCGTGCCGGGCTATGAGGCAGGTTCCTGGTTCGGCATCGGCGCTCCCAACAAAACGCCCGCGGACATCGTCAGTAGGCTGAATACAGAGGTCAATGCTGGCCTCGCCGATCCCAAGATCAAGGCCCGCCTCGCGGAGCTAGGGGCAACAGCGGTGCCCGGTTCACCTGCCGATTTTGGCGCGTTCATCGCCCGCGAAACGGAGAAGTATAGAAAGGTCATTCGTGAGGCCAAGATCACGGTGCGGTAAGTCCTCAATCGTGTGTCAGGTTCTGGCACGACTCGGATTTAGCCCTCTATCCGAGATTCGGAAGGACATCTCTCGGACGAGACTGGCGCAGCCTCACACCTGCCTTGCGGCCGAGATGACGTGCGCCTGAATCTTGCCGGTGACGTGGCCACCACCAAAGCGCCCTTTGATGGCGGCAGCAGCAATGTCCGTCGCCTCGTTCAGGATTGACGCGTCGCGTGCTTCGAGTTCGTTGCGTAGCGGTGTTCCCTGGCAGTATGCGATCGCGACAGTTCGAGGCGACTCGGCCTGACTTTGCACAGCGACAGTGTCGAACACGATGGAGCCCGTGAACCCGCCATCCGCGAGAGCGCCGCGGATCAGCGCTTGGTCGTAGTAGCCATGCGGCAGCCTTGCCAAGAATCGGGGAGGATCACTCGGCAACAGACGAGCCATCGCCTGGGTGACGCAGTCGGCGAATTCGTTGTCCTCTATTCGGTCCCAGACGTTAAACAAGAACGTCCCACCTGGACGCAGGACCCGGCGTGTCTCAGCGAAGGCCGCCGCCTTGTCCGGAAAGAACATGGCACCGAACTGGCACACCACCGCATCGAAGGTGCTATCGGCAAACGGAAGGTTCATCGCATCGGCCTGCCGCCACGTCACTTCGCGGCTCGTGCCGACGCTCGCCGCGTGATCGAGCATTGCCTGATTTAGATCGGTCGATACGATCGATACGTTGGCGGGCAACTGAGCCGCCAGCTGGCGCGTGACCACCCCAGTCCCTGCAGCGATCTCCAGGACCGCCGACGGAGCAAGCGCGGCTACTCGGGAGGTCAAATCTCGCGCATACGGCTCGAAGATCAGCGGGACCAAGTACTGCTCGTACAACTGCGGGATGGACCCAGCAAAGACTCGATCGCCACTGGACGTGTTCATGATGGTCACCTCAGACGTCGATCAAGTCGATGCGCCGCTTGTGGCGCCCGCCCTCGAATGGCGTGTCCAGCCAGACGTCGAGGATCGGCAGCAACTCGGCTTCCTGGATGAAGCGCTCGCCCAGCGCCAGCATGTTCGAGTCGTTATGACCGCGCCCACCGCGCGCAGAGTCGAGGCTCCAGGCGACCGTGCAGCGGATGCCGGGCACGCGGTTGGCGACGATCGCCTCGCCGTTGCCAGAGCCGCCAAGGACGATGCCACGATCGCATTCTGCGCGCGCCACCGCCTCCGCCACGCCGCGCATAATCGGCGGATAGTCGACCGCGGCGTTTGAGTCTGTGCCGAAATCGACCACCTGGTGTCCGCGCGCCACCAGCGCAGTCTTGAGAATTTCCTTGTAGCGAAACCCTGCGTGGTCGGCGCCGATCGCGATCTTCATGGGCGGCGAAACTACCACCAGAGGCCTTACGACTTCTACAGGGGCGGCTTAAAGCGCAGCCCCTACGCCGGTTACGCGATTTCCTGAGCGCGCCGCAAGATTCTTCCTAGACCGGGGTTCGGTGAGTCGTATCACCCAATGCGGTCCGGACCTGGGCATAGGGTCAACGGGCGGACGATCCGTCGGGTGCGCTGTTATGCCCCGTTTTGCAAGGAGCTTCATCATGATTCACAAACAGGTCGTGCATCTCTCTCGTTCCCTCGTTCTCTTCTCAGTTGCCGCGCTGGTTCTCACAGCGTGCGGCGGCGGTTCTCTCTCCGGACCTTCGGCCACGGGCGGCGTGGTCGTCAATGGTTCCGTCATTGGAGCCGCGGGTTCCTCGGCCGCGACCGCGGCGAACTTCGGCTTTTCCTCTCAATCCGTGACCATGGCGAGTTCAGTGGGAACGGTCACGGTCAGTGTTCAAGGACAGCCGAGCATCACGACCACGGTTTCCGCGGATGGCTCCTTCACGCTGCGGGGTCTTCCGAGCGGATCCTTTACTCTGGTGTTCAGCCGTGACGGCACGCAGCTCGGCACGCTCAGCTTCGGCTCGGTCATGCCGAACCAGGAAGTCACGATCACGGTGAGCGTCACCGCCACGACGGTCGCGCTCGTGCAGGAACAGCGAACCGGCGTGGGACATGGAGATCTTGAGATCGAGGGCCTCATCGCCCAGGTCGTAACCCTGAACGCCTCCGGAGACAGTCGCTTCATCATCGACCAGAAGACGGTTGTGGTGCGGCCCGGTCAGACCGCGATTCGCGAAGGCGATGCCGCGCGTCAGCTGACCGACCTCACGGTCGGCCGGCGGGTGCACGTCAAGGGCACGTACCTGCCGATGGAAGGCTCGGTCCAGCCGCTGCTCGCCACCGAGATCGTGCTCCAGGGCAGCGTGGCAGGCGGTCCCTCTCCAACGCCCACGCCCCGACCGGCGTGCATCATCGAGGGCGGGGTGGCAGGGAGTGGCATCGAACTCGAAGGCACTGTGGTCAGTGGTAACGCCACAGCCTTCCGGCTCGACGCGCGGTCTTCGAGCCCTGTGGACGTCAATGCTGGAGGAGCAACTCTTGTCTGCACGCCGCCGTCCGGTCCGAACGCACCGACGCCGGCACAGTGCGCCGCGTCCGTCGCTTCGGGTGCGCGGGTGCACGTGAGCGGTACGCTTAACGCATGCAGCGCCACGAGCGCGTCCGTCACCGCGAGCCGCGTCCAGGTGCAGAAGTAGGCAGAACGCGTGGGCCGCGCAAGGCGTGTGTTTGGAACTTGCCGCGGCCCAAATCGCGACTGGAGTGTGTCGTCGTACCAAGGTTATGAGAACTTCGCACGCTCCGATGCAAACCGGTCGCGCATTCCGCTAGAGGCGAGGAGTGTGACGTCTTCGATGGCGGTATCAGCGGCATGTGGACGTTCTAAGATCCCACGAGTCCCCCGCTCACGTTGAGGCGAGCGAATTGGGTAGCTAGATCCAATAGAGTGCACCATGCGGAACGCGATCTCAATTACAGTGATTTGCACGGTGGCGACGCTCGCGCTGGTGTCCGCGGCCGACGCGCAGCGGCAGGTCGCCGCGCCCATCACCGATCCCAGCGATCCGAAGTTCCTCACCGCGCAGACGCGAAAGCAGGGTGGGATCATGCCCGCCGAGCAGTTGGCGCTGATCTTCGACCACCTCGATCACTCACTCAAGGTGTTTCCGACTGAAAAGCGCATCGAGGGTGTGACCACACTCAGCCTGACCACGAAGGCGACCATCAGCACGGTGATCCTCGACCTGTAC
Source organism: Vicinamibacteria bacterium (assembly GCA_039916365.1). Classification (GTDB taxonomy): domain Bacteria; phylum Acidobacteriota; class Vicinamibacteria; order Fen-336; family JAGNNV01; genus JAGNNV01. The sequence continues at coordinate 2,617 of JBDSLN010000223.1, read as the reverse complement.
CCCAAGTACACGATTGCCTCGATCTCCATCGACGGCAAACTCCTTCCGCCATCCAGTTACTCTAATCCAGAAGGTCAGCTTCGTATTGCGTTAGCCACCCCGTTCGGAACCGGTGCGAAGTTCCAGGTGCAGGTTGTTTACTCCGGCACGCCGCCGCTCGCAAAGCGTCCGCCGTGGGAGGGCGGAACCACATGGGCGACGACGCCGGACGGGAAATCTCCCTGGATTGATACCTCGCTCTGGGGCGGCGGCTGCGATTTGCTCTACCCGTGTCTCGATCATCCGACGCTGAAGCCGGCGACATCCGATCTTCACTACACCGTGCCAGCGGGCCTTATGGCGCCGGGCAACGGCGCGTTTGTCAGCAGGGTGAACAAGGATGGCTGGACTACGTGGAACTGGCACGCGCGCAGCATTCACACCTACGGGTCGGTGCTCAACGTCGCTCCCTACAAAGTGCTCGAAGGCGATTACAAGAGCCGGTTCGGCAATACGATCCCGATGCGTCTCTATTACATTCCCGGCGAAGAGGACGACGCCGCAGCTCTATTTTCCGAATTTCCGCAGACGCTGGATTTCTGGGAAAGCGTGATCGGGCCGTATCCGTGGGCCGATCAGAAGATGGGTGTGATTCGCGTGCCCTTCTCAGGTTTGGAGAACCAGACGCTGATCGGACACAGTGGCCGCTACGAGAAGACCGCGTTTGGCTGGAACTGGCTCCTCAACCACGAGTTCTCGCACGAATGGTTCGCCAATCAGTTGTCGAACGCGAACTACGATGATCTATGGTTGCACGAAGGCCTCGGCTCGTACGCGCAACCACTCATCGCCGAATTCTTGGGCGGCGAGTTGGACTACATGGCGCAACTGCGCTCGCAGCGCAACGGCATTCGCAACGAGCAGCCGCTCGTGTCCGGTCGCGAACGCTCCGAGAAGGAAGTGTATGCAGACCCGACGGGCCCGCGCGGCGACATCTATCCGAAGGGAAGCTGGGTCGCGCATACGCTGCGCAAACTGATTGGCGATGAGGCGTTCTTCACGTCGATCCGCACGCTGGTCTACGGGCGGCCCGATCCGATGCCCGGCAACTTCACGCCGCAGTTCGGGACGACCCAAGGCTTTCTGCAGATCGTGAACCGTGTCACGGGAAAGGACTACAAATGGTTCTTCGACGTCTACCTCTATCACGCTGCGCTTCCCAAGGTGGTCACGATCCGCGAGAATGGAGTGTTAAGGGTCCGCTGGGAAGTTCCGAGGAATCTTCCGTTCCCCATGCCGCTCGACGTGCGCGTCGATGGAAAGACTGTCACCCTGACGATGACGAACGGCACGGGCGAGACACCCACGGGTGCGCAGGCCGGCGTCACGATTGATCCATCATCGAAGATCCTTCGGCAACTGGACTCGGTTGACGTTTTTCAGGCTTGGCAGGCACGGGAGAAACGCTAAGGCTTCTCCAGACCACCGCCCCGCCAACTGCACCTGAGCATTGGCGTCGCCGCATCAACCAGCCGCAGTCCGATCAAAGAGTGACGCAACTCCTCTACGCCGACACTCTCTTCCGCTAATACTCGCAGCGCGGCGTCGAGTTCACGCGGACGCTCGGCGACACGCCCTGGCGGTCACGAGAGTTCGTGGTGAAGGACTGCGAAGGTCGCCTCCTCGCCTTTGGATCCGATCTCGAATAGCGCGGACGCTCGCGGGGCACGGCCCCGTCCCACCAGCCAGAGACATCTGGCAACGCGCCGAGGGCACGGGTGGCTCCGAAACCCGGTGCTCGCGCCCGACCGCTGGCATACTTCGCCGATGCTCTCGCGAGACCGCGCTTGCTTCCTGCTGCGCGAGCAGGCGAACACCTGCAGCGCCTTCGGCTCTCCTCTCTACGGCGACCTCCTGGAACGCGCGGCCCGCGAGGTCGAAAGCGGGGGCCGCCTTTTCTTCGAGCTGATCGCGCCGTACGACGCGCCGAGCGGCCGGGCAGGCGCGCTCGCCCTGCGCTTGATGGCCGCAGTGCACCGCCTCGTCCTGACCGGGCAGGCGCCCACACTCGCGCCCCACTATCCGAGCGTAGGCGGTTCCCAACCGAATGCATGGCCAGCGTTCGAACGCGTCTCGGCCGATCAGCGCGACCTCCTGGTTCCCCTCATCGCCCTGCCTTGCCAGACCAACGAAGTCGGCCGGGCGGCAGCACTCGCGTTCGGCTTTTTCGAGATCGCGTCCGCAACCGGACTGCCGCTTCGTCTCCTCGAACTCGGCGCGAGCGCAGGCCTCAATCTGCGATGGGACCAGTACCGCTATGGCGGTGGAGGCGCTTCGTGGGGACATCAAGGAAGCCCCGTCGATCTCGTCGGACTTTGGAAGGAAGCGCCGCCTGCACTAACAGAGATCCGCGTGGTCGAGCGCAGCGGCTGCGATCCTCGCCCGGTGGATCCAACGACCGCCGAGGGTCGGCTCTCGCTCGAGGCGTCGATCTGGGCCGATCAGACGGAGCGCTTCGCGCGACTGCGCGGCGCGCTCGACGTGGTGCTCCGAGTACCCGCCAGCCTCGACCAGGAATCGGCAGACACCTGGTTGCCGCGACAGCTGGCTGGGGCACGGCCCGGAATGGCGAGCGTCG
>JBDSLN010000222.1:0-4261 GCA_039916365.1 Vicinamibacteria bacterium | reverse complement strand
GGCGGCCAGTTCTTCGCGCGCGCCGGGAAAGAAACGCGCCACCATCGCAAATCCATGGGCGATGGTCGAGGCAGAAGAAGGGCGAAGTGTCACCGGCTTCGTCTCGCCGGTCAGACGATTGAAGCGTTCGATATGCGCACCTTGGCCCCGGATCGCCCAGAGACGATCGGAGAGATGCTGCTTGATCAGGGGAATCTCGGTTTGGGCAGCGAGCACGACATCAGCGAGCGTGGTGGCAGCGCCCTTGTTCGGGGCGACGCCGGTGAGAATCCACGCGCTGCGCTTCTGGTACATCAGGCCGCGTGTGCCATCGATCGGGTCAACCAGAACGCGCCAGGCGGCGGCCTCTGCCTTGATGCCCCGCGGCAGCACGACGCCTTCCGGGGGCAACCCCTCCGCAAGGAGAAGAATGGGCGCGATCGAGGCAACCTCGGTCTCGAACAACTCGATCAGTCGATCTTCGCAGACCCGGTCCACCGCGTAGATCGTGTCACCGTCTTCGTCGCGATCGACGTGACTCAAAACATCGTCGGTCGCTTCTTCGCACGCCGCTACGACGGCATCACGAATCGCCGCCTGAATCCGAAGGATCGGTGCGAGAAGTGCGAATGGGTCGGTCATCGCAGGGTGTAGTGAGTGCTTGGGAGAGTCGCGAGATCACACAGCGCGTTTCGCGTACGCCTTCAAGCCTTCGCCCAGAATCCGGATCGACTGGCGCAGATCATCGCTATTGAGGACGTAGGCCATTCGAATTTCGTCAGAGCCGAGGCCGGGGGTCGCATAGAAACCGGCCGCCGGAGCGACCATGACCGTGGCGCCTTCGAAGGAAAAGTCTTCGAGAAGAAAACGCGCGAAGTCATCACTGTCCTTCACGGGCAACCGGGCGACCACGTAAAAGGCGCCTTCCGGCTTGCGCAGGAACACACCGGGCAGCTTCGACAACTCTTCGTAGATCACGTCGCGCCGCTTCTGATACTCCGTGCGCACGCTCTCGTAATACTCGGGCTTGATCTCCGACATGCCGAGTGCGAGCACCTGCGCCAAGCCGGGAGGCGAGAGACGACCCATGGCGGCCTTGTTCACGACTCCGATCACATCAGCATTCCGCGAGACGAGGCATCCAAGGCGGATGCCGCAGGCGCTGAAACGCTTCGACAGAGAATCGACGACCACCACGCGATCCTCGAAACCGGGCAGATCCAGCGCCGATGTCGCGGCGGTGCCGTCATAGACGAACTCGCGATAGACCTCGTCCGAGACGAAGAACAGGTCATGGTCACGACAAAAATCGGCAACCAGCTGAACTTCTTCGCGCGAATAGACGGTGCCGGTCGGATTGTTCGGATTGCACAGCAGGACGAAGCGGGTTCGAGGCGACACCACCGCGTCGAACGCGGCGCGCGACGGCAGGTGAAAGCCTTCCTCGCCCCGCGTTTGCACCGCCACCAGCTTCACGCCCGTCATGGCGGCGAACGTGCTGTAGTTCGTATAGAAGGGCTCGGCCACGATGACTTCGTCACCCGGCTCCGCGAGACACAGGAACGCAAAGAACACGGCCTCGCTGCCGCCGGTGGTGGCGATCAGATTCTTCGGTTCGATGTTCAGACCGACGGTCTTGTAGTAGCCGGACAGAGCGTTCAAGTACTCAGGGGTGCCCGCGGATGGTGAATACGCGATGACCGGATCAATCGTTTTTAGTCGATCACGCATGACCTTCGGCGTCTCCAGGTCGGGCTGTCCGATGTTCAGGTGGAAAACCTTCACTCCCCGGGCCTTCGCGGCGTCTGCGTAGGGAGCCAGCTTGCGAATGGGGGACGGCGGAAGAGCCTGTCCTCGGGCAGAAACTTTGGGCACGTTCTCAATCTCCCACGCTGTACGGATTTTTCTCTTAGACTTCCGGCCATTCCTCGTTCGGTATTCCCCGAACCGCTTTCATTCTAGGTCTTACAAAATGCTGGCAGCATTCGGCCGGTTTCTGGTCCTTGCGACGCTTGCCACGGGCGGCGCCCTTCTTGGACCCACCCCCGTCACCGGTGCTGCGTTCGGCGCATTGGCGGCCGCAGTGGTTCTGGCACTTGAGTCCGCGCTGGCACGAAGCACGCCGCGACAGGTCTTGTCGGCAAGCTTTGGCTTGCTGATCGGCTTGACACTGGCGGTGCTCGCGGGCAGCGCCCTCGCTTCGATGAATCCCTCCATCGACGGTGCCGTTCGTTTGGCGCTCGCGGTTGGCTTCGGCTGGCTCGGTCTTGCCAGTGGCGCCCGCCGCTCTGATTCCTTCTCGTTGAAGAACCTCCGCTCCGACTGGGAGGGCCAAGCGCCCGAGGTCGTGGCGAAGAGCACCCCAAAAATTCTCGACACGTCGGTCATCATCGACGGCCGCATCGCCGAGATTGCGGACGCCGGCTTTATGGAGGGGCCGCTGGTCATTCCCCAGTTCGTCCTCGTTGAACTCCAGCAGGTCGCCGACTCATCGGACCCGTTAAAGCGCAACCGCGGACGTCGCGGGCTCGACATGCTTCAGCGCATTCAGAAGAATCCGGTTGTCGCGATCGAAATCATCGACACAGACTTCCCCGATGTGAAGGAAGTGGATCTGAAGCTGATCGAACTGGCCATCAAGATGGAAGGCAAGATCGTCACCAATGACTTCAACCTCAACAAGGTGGCGCAACTCCGCGGCGTGAAGATCCTCAACATCAACGACCTCGCCAACTGCCTGCGTCCGCTGGTCCTTCCGGGGGAGCCGATGCGGATTTTCGTCAGCAAAGAAGGCAAGGAGCAGGGCCAGGGTGTGGGCTACCTCGATGACGGCACCATGGTCGTGGTCGAGGGTGGGCGAAAAGCGCTCGGTCGCACTGTCGATGTGAACGTGACGACGGTCCTCCAGACCGCCGCGGGCAAGATGATCTTTGTGCGTTGGCCCGAAGCGGCACCCGACGACCTGTCGCGCAAGGACACCAGGCCGATTCTCCGCCGCACCGACGGCCGCAACAGCGGCGAGATTCAGACGATGCGGCGGCCCTTGGATGAAGTTCCGCTCTCCGCGCGTCAGACCATCGAAGTCACTCCGGTGACCGCGACCGGCACCTCCCATCGAGACTGACGTCTCCCCGTCCAAGAATCGCCGGACGCGCGCTTGATCCGGTTCGCGTTCACGATTCTCACCGCCTGCCTGGCGACGATCGTGCTGTCACCCGTCGGCATTCTGGCGTGGCCGTTTCGTCAGGATGGTGAAATCGGATTCTTCGTCACGAGAGTCTGGGCGAGGACGATTCTGGCCGCCGCGGGCGTGCGCGCGATTCCCGAACTGCTGGCGGAGTTGCCGAGCGGTCCCGTGGTCTTTGTCTCGAATCACGTCAGCGCGCTCGATATTCCAATCCTCTTCGCGGCGCTGCCAAGGTCGTTTCGGATTGTGTACAAGAGCTCGCTGGTTTACGTTCCATTCATGGGACTGTTCCTCGCGGCCGCTCGCAACGTTTCGATTGACCGTTCTCGCGCGTTCAAGGCGAAACGGAGCCTCACCGCGGCGGCTCAGCGGATCCACGACGGCGTATCGGTCGCGCTCTTTCCGGAGGGAACGCGCAGCGGCACTGCTCCCATGGGATCGTTCAAGCGAGGCAGCTTCAAGCTTGCGATGCAAGCGCAGGTGCCGGTCATTCCGGTGAGCCTGGTTGGCCTGCGAACCGTCGTGGGCGAACGCAGCATCACGCCGGGCACGGTGCGGGTGCGCATCCACGAGGCTCTCCCCTTCGATCCTGGACGCGATGCAATGGAAGCGCTGGCGGCGAGCGCCGAGGACGTCATCCGAAAGGAAGTGAGACTGCAATGAGATACCTTGCTGCGGGCGCGCTTTGCGTCGTTCTCGCCTCGGCCACCTTCGCCGATACGAAACCGGCTTCAAGGCCAGTGGCGAAAATTCCCGGCCAACTGGCCGCGGCGATCGATACCATTCTCAAGCGCGACGTCTTCACGCCGGCACTGGTGGCGATCGACATTAGAGACCTCGACACCGGCCACGTTCTTTATGAACGGAACGCGGCGAAGAACGTGAAGCCGGCGTCCACCATGAAGCTGTTCACCACTGCGGCGATCCTGGATGCCGAGGGGCCGGGCAGCGATCGATTGACCCACCATGCCGCGGTCGCCGAAGTCATGGACGGCGAAGGCATCGAGTGGCGTCCGGCTGCAACAACGGTCGAAACCGCGGGACGTATTGATTCGTCGGGCCGCATTCTGGGCGATCTCTACCTCGTGGGACGCG
>JBDSLN010000221.1:0-4376 GCA_039916365.1 Vicinamibacteria bacterium | reverse complement strand
GTCGGCGCACGCCTTTTCGCAATTGTTGCAGCGAATACACAGCGACTCGTCGATGAGCAGCACGTCGGTGGCTTCGCCAAGGCCCTGTTTCATGAGAAACGAGATGAGGCTTCCCGACTCCGTATGTTCGTTCATAGCCTCGTTGGCGCGCAGGCGGTCCATGAAGCGAAGGTCCAGCTCCGCGCGCATGGTTGAGTTGCGTGCGACCACCTCCGTGAAACGGGCGGCCTCGAGAAAAATGGTCTCGGTGGCCACCGCGGCACGCACGGTGGCGCTGCGGGGCCGCTCGGAGAGCAGGGCCATCTCGCCGACGTAGTTGCCCGCGGCCACGTACGACATGACCAGATCCCGGCCGCCAATCTCGCGGGAGACCGTGACCGAGCCGCGCCGGATCAGATGAAGGCCATCCGCCCGGTCGCCCTCGGTGAAGATGGCTTCTCCGGCGACGAACCGCCTGATCTTGGCCCCCTCGACCAGAAAGTCGAGGTCGGTGGAAGAAATACCCGTGGCGAGGTAGCTGCGGACGGCGCGCTTGAGCGACACTTCGTCGAGTTCGCGACGGACCGAATCGACGGAGGCGAGGAGCTTTAACATCGACCGGCGGGGCGTTTCGATGAGCACGCAGCCGGCGGCGGCCTCGATGGTGGCCGACCGTCTCCGGCCGGAAATGAGGCCCATCTCGCCGAAGAATTCGCCCGCGCCCAGGGGCACTTCCACCCGGCCCCCATCCTTCCCGGTCGAATGAACGACCACCTGGCCCTCGACGATGGAGAAGAAACTGTTCGTGTAGTCGTTCCTCTCGAAAATCTTGGTTCCGGAGGCGGGGGTGAGGATCGTGCTGTCGAGGAGAAACTCGCGCAACTGCAAGGTCGTTAGGCCTTCAAAGAGGCGGACGTTTTGCTGGATCAGGTTCAGGCCGTCACTGACCGAGGCGATACCCGGCATGGCCTTGAACTTCGCGCGGAGGAGGTCCTCGTCGGCGGGTTCGACGGGATTGCCGAGGATGTGTTCGACCACCTCGTAGCCCTGGTTCATGGCCTGTTTGATCAGTGGGCACCCGCCGAGGGCGCCCACGATAAAGATGCCGGGAACGTTCGACTCGTAGCGTTCGCTCAGGCGGGGCACCGCGGAGACATCCTTGTTTGGAAACTCGATCCCGAAGCTTTCGACCAGGGCGCGGGGCGGCATAGCCCCGAGCCGTGCGATCACCCGGTGGCAGGGAATGGCTTCGACGCCCTGCGGAGTCTGGGCCACAAACGTGGCCGGGAATGGCCCCTTGGTGGCTTCGACTTTCTCGGCCATGGTTCCATACCTGCACTCCATCCGGCCGTCCTTGATGGCGGCCAGAATGGCGTTCATGTTGGCGTCCTTGCAGCGGGTGAACTCGTCGATCCGATTGATCATGATGACGCGGTTTTGTTTGGCCAGCGCCAGCGCGTTCTCAATCCCCGCGTCGCCCGCGCCCACCACCACGATGGTCTCGTCCGAATACTCCTCAGGATCGTCGAGCTGATACTGGACGGTGGGCAGATCCTCGCCCGCGACCCCGAGCTTTCGGAGGTTTCCCTGAAGGCCGATGCCGAGCACGACGTCGTCCGCTTCGATCACGTCCCCCGACCCAAGCTTCAACTGCATGGCGCCGCGCGACCCGGTGATGGCCACCACGGTCGCGCCGTAGCGAATGTTGACGGAGTACTTCTGAAGCTCGGACTCCCAGTGCCCCAGAATCTCCTCGCGCGTTCCCTCCTTGAAACTCATCGGACTTCTCAGGGGAAGCATGGCGGGCTCGGCCATGACGTGCTTGCCCTTCTGATACTTTTGGAGAGTGTTGGCGTGGGCGGTCGAGGATTCGAGCAGAACGTGCACGACGCCGAGTTCGGCGGCGTGGCCGGCCGCGGAGAGGCCGGCCGGACCGGATCCCACGATGGCTATGCGGAAGCGTTCGGTCATGGAGAATGTCCCTTGTTGGTCTATGAAGCGGCGCGGGGCCGGTCGACCAGCGCGCGGAGGGTCAGGAGGCGCTTCTGGAATTCTGCCGGCTTGAAGGTCTCGTCATTTGCCAGGGCGTCGCGGAGCGCGCCGAGAGCACGGTTGAAGGCCGCCGGGTCGCGAAGCAGGCCGCGCGCGCGAAGGGTGCTCGCCACGCTGCCGATGGCCATGGAAGCCTGTTCGGCGGCCGCGTAGTCCGAGTAATGGCCGGCCAGACCCTCGTCGAGGAGGGTCAGCGCGAGATCGCGCAGGGAGGCCTCGCCAAACGACGACGCTTCGATCCGCGCGGCCGCGTGTTCGGCGAGGTCCCTTAAAGCCATGGCTTCAGCAGCCAGGTCGCCCTGGCCCGCCACCGCTGCGCTGAGACGCGACACACTGGCATCGAGCTGTGCGGCCAGACGGGCGTCCACTTGTCGAGCGATGGCGCGCAGCATCAGCATGTTCGACTCATTGAGGCGGGCGACCCCGGGCCCGGGGCTTGGCCCAAAGGCGGTCTTCGGCTTCCACCGCCCTTCGGACATGGGATGGTGACAGGCATGACAGTCGAACAGCACCAGCTCCGGGAAAAGACCATCACGGCCGCGCGGGCTGGTCATGAGATCCATTCGCTGAGATACCGCGACGGCCTGGCCGATCGCCCAGAACTTGACTTCATCCCACGAGCCCTTGCGCTCCCGGTAGTCCTCGTCAACCGTGAAATGCGCCGGACCGATGCTGGAGAAAGTGTCGAGCTCGAAACTCATGCGAGGGTGGCCCGCGCCCATCATTCGGTGAGTCACGAAACGGTCGGTGTTGCCAAGATGACAGGAAAGACACAGGCGCGCGCGTGCCAAGGGTTCGGCGGTGGGGTACAGGCCGTTTGCGAGGTTCTGCGAATGGGTCGCTTCCGGGGCGGTGTGGGAGGCCACCCAGCGTTCGGCGGGCCCATGACACGCCTCACACGCAATGCCGTCCGTAACCTTGAATCGCGGACCCTGCAGCGTTGAGTCAGGGTTGTGCGCGTGACAGTCGAGGCAGATCTTCGACTTATGCGCTGGTTCGGGGAGGCCCAGGTTCGAGGCGATGCGCCGGGACCGCTCGTTCAGGAGGACGAGGGTGGCGCGCGCGTGCCGGTCGGTCCGAGACCAGATGATGTACTCGTCCTGCCTGACATGCGAGCCCTTCCACTCCGTGACCGAACCGTGACACAGGCTGGAGGCGCAGGTCACGGTCCCGAGAGTTAGGGATCGCGTCTGATAGGGGAGCAGCGGCAATCGTCGGGCGGGAGGCGCTGCGGGAGGCTGGCCCGCGGCCAGGACTGCGGCGAGGACCAGAGTGGCACCGGTAAGTCCGACGAAGACCCCTGCTCTTGGATGCCGGCGATTGTATCGATGGATCACTTTCTACTCGCCTCCTGCGGTTTCGCGCCCGGACCCCGAACGGCCCGGGATCCTCGAGACGGGTCTTGCCCCTGAGCGGGCCTGAAGTTCGGCGCATCCACCGCATCGGATACCGTCCAGGTGGTTCCATCCGGTCTCAGATACATCTTGCGCATCTCCTCAAGAGTGAACGGCCGTGCGCCGATGCGGCCCACGATGGCGATCTGGCCGCCGGTCTCGTCCACCGCGCGATCCCGATCGAGTCCCTTCGATAGCGACAGCGCCGGCGAAGCGGTCGCTCGCCATGCGATGAGCTGGGGTTTGGGCTCAGGCGAGAACCCGTAGAACTTCGGCTGGCTGGCAGGCGACGTGAGCTGAAGCACCTTCAGTCCGTTCCGGCCATCCGCGACGTAGGCGAAGAGGGAGGCGTTGGTGGACGCCACCACCACGTCCCGCGCGTCATTCAAAGCGCCTTCGGCGTTGAACATCTGGTACAGGCGGGGCAACTCCGGACGCTCGATGTCCACGATGGCCAGGCCGTCGCCGCCGTTGGCGACATAGGCATACGTCCGGGCGAGGTAGATCCTTTGGGCGTGGCCTAGAGGGACGACGGAACCGGGCGAACTCAGCAGCCGCGCCGCTTCGGGCACGGTCACGTCGATGACGCGCAGTCCGGTCGCGTCGCTGACGAACAGGTAACGGAACTGCAGGGCGGAGGCCCGAACTCCCGGCGCCGAGACCACGCGCGCGACCTTTGGCTTCATCGGATCGTCCACATTGAGAATCACCAGACCGGCATCGGCGGCGATGTAGAGGTAGTGCCCGCCGATCGTGATGTGACGCGCGCCCCGGAGAATGCCGCCCTCGTTCCAGGTCAGGGCCCGCTCAAGATTGTTGTTGCGCGGCTCCAGATCCGCGAAAGTGTCGACGTTCACCAGGATCAGGCCCTCCACCGCGTCGACTACGAAGGCATAGTGATAGATCGGATGAGTCGGCTGCTCCTGGTTGGTGATGCGCATGAGGTCCGAG
>JBDSLN010000220.1:0-3869 GCA_039916365.1 Vicinamibacteria bacterium | reverse complement strand
GGACCCGGGTAACGCGGAAGCGCGCGACGGACGCCGAGCCGCTGAAGCCAGAAATTTCTCCAACACAACTCGGGAAAACCGCCTGAAGGACCTGCAGGAAGGCCGACGCCTCTTCGACGCGGGTGCCATCGACCAGGCGATCCCATTCCTTACCGAAGCTGCCACCGATCCCACTCTGACGGAGGCCATTTCCCTCCTCAAACGTGCCCAGGAACGCAGTGCCAAAGACAAACTTCAGCAGAGCACCGACCGTCGCCTCGCGGAACTGCGCCGTGATATCACGGGCTTCCTGGAGAAGAAGGATTTCGCGAACGCGAGCACCCGCCTGAACCTCGTTCTCGGCCTGCTGCCCGGCGATCCGACGGCAACGAGGCAGCTTCGCGAGATTGAGGAAATGAATGCGCGCGTCGCACTGGATCTCCTGCTTGGCGATCGTGAAGTCCCGAATCTGAGCTTTGTCTCGCCAAAACATCCGCGAACGGAAACCCAGGAAGACACGATCACGGTGTCGGGGGTGGCCACGGACGACCGTGGCCTGGCGCAGATTGCATTCAAGTCCGGAGACAACGTCATCCTGTCCGAAAACCTTCTGACCGATGGCGAGGGCCGGACTCACACGTTCGATGTCTCCGTGCCCCTCAATAAGGGTCTCAACCGGGTCCTGGTCTCCGTCAAGGACCGCAAGGGCCGGCAGTTCGAGGTCCTGTTCGAAGTCGATCGCCAGCCGACGTTCGTCGAGAATCCTTACTTCTACCCGGCCGTGGCCCTGTGCGCCCTGGCACTCGTGGGCATGGGTGCGGGCGTCTACTCCGCGCGACGTCGGCGCGCCGTGCGCAATCGGTTCAATCCCTACATCGCGGGGGCGCCGGTCCTGTCAAACCAGATGTTCTTCGGCCGCAAGAAACTGATGAGTCGCGTGCTGAACATGATCCACGCGAACTCGCTGATGATCACCGGCGACCGTCGCATCGGCAAGACATCCTTCATGCACCACCTCAAGATGGCGCTCGCGGACGACGACGGCACGGAGTTCAAGTTCTTCCCCGTCTCGGTCGACCTTCAAGGCGTCCCGGAGAAAACGTTCTTCCACACCATGATGTCCGAGATCGTGGATGCGCTGAACATGCCCCCCACAACACTTGCCGAACTGCGCTTCCGGTCCGAGAGCGACGAATACGACGATCGTGATTTTTCACGCGACCTTCAACGCGCCATCACCGACCTCAAGACGAGAACCCCCAAGAAGGTCAAGCTGGCGTTGCTGCTCGACGAAGTCGACGAACTCAACGAGTACTCCGAGCGCGTCAATCAGCGGCTGCGCAGCGTCTTTATGAAGACGTTCTCGGAGAGCCTGGTCGCGGTCATGAGCGGGGTAGGCATCCGTCGGAGCTGGAAGAGCGAAGGTTCACCCTGGTACAACTTCTTCGACGAGTTCGAACTCAAGGGCCTGTCGCGAGACGAGGCGGAGGAGCTGATCCGCAACCCCGTGCAGGGTGTCTTCCGCTTCGATGATGAAGCGGCCGAAAAGATCCTCAACCTGAGCGACCTCAAGCCGTACATCATCCAGAAGTTCTGCATCCACGCGGTCAATCACATGATTGAAGAAGGGCGCTCGACCATCGGCGTCCGCGACGTCACCGCCGTTGAGGCATTGGTGCTGTCCGATGAATCAATCGCGCCCCGCGCCTCAACCGGCCCCGCCCAGCAGCCGCACGTCTAGAGAGATCAAACCACCCACATCATGCGCAATCCATTCATCGCGGGAAGCTGGGTCCGGGGCGACAATTTCTACGGCCGCTCCCAGATCCTGCGTGAGATCCTCGACGGCTCGCGCGACTCCCTGTGGGTTATCGGCGCGCGCCGCATGGGAAAGACGAGTCTTCTCAAGGAGATCGAAGCGCGTACTCAGGCCAGCAAGGAAACGCCCTACCTCGCCTTGTACTGGGACCTCCAGGGGAGCTCCGACGCGCGTGGCCTGGCCGATGGGCTGATCGCGAGCATCGAGGACAACGAACACTTCCGCCGCGCCGCCGATGTGGACATCGATGCCATCGAAGACCTGAGCGTCACCGACATGCTTCAGGCGGTGATCCGCCGCGCCGTTCGCTCGGGTTGGAAAACCCTGATCCTCATGGACGAAGGCGAAGAACTGCTCACGGTTGCCCGCACGGAAACGGCGACCCTCGGACGTCTGCGTCGGGTTCTGCAGAAGGGACCGGAAGTTCGATCCGTCATCACCGCAACCCGAAGGCTCGCTCGCCTCGACGAAACCGCGGCACTCGTGACGTCCCCGTTTCTACACGGCTTCCTGCCTCCGGCCTATCTCACGCCTTTGGACAACGACGAAACGGGAGCGTTGCTTTCCCGCGGAGGCTTCACCGACGCGGCGATCGCGGCCATCTCCGAGAAGACAGGCAATCAGCCGTTTCTGGTTCAGCTCATCGCGTCACGCCTTTTCGAGAACAAAGACCTCGAAGGGACGCTCGACTTCGTCGCTAACGACGACATGGTTTCAAACTTCTTCTCCGTCGATCACCAGACCCTGGAACCCATCGAACGCCGCATCCTTGAAGAAGTAGCCCGCGAGCGTTCCATGGCCCCAGCAGACATCGGCAGCGCTCTCTCTACGCCCACGGATACTCTTGGTCCTCATCTTCTGGGCCTGGGACAAATGGGTTATCTCAAGCAAGCGGGCGGGAGATACTCGGTCGGCAACTGGTTCTTCGAAACATGGCTGCGTCGCCAGGCCCTTTTGAGGGATGGCTCACTGGACGCCAAGCGTTAGAGCGGTAGATCGAAAGATCGTGGTCACGGGATCGAACCGGGTCTTCAAGCACGCGGGCCGAGAGTTTCACATTCAAGTGGAGGATCTTGCGGCGGGCGACACCATCGAAGTGCGGGTTTACGACCATGGCGCGGTGCTCTTCGTGAAGCGCATCCCCTACGCCGATGCCGTCACGGGCGCTGCCTCACGCGAAGACGCCATCCGCGCCTTCATCGAGAAGACGATTCAGACGGTCAGCGTCGCCATCACCAAGGGAAAGATAGTCTGAAGGACCGCGATTTCATACCTCGCGAAGGAGGTGGCCCATCTTTCGTTTCTTGGTTTCGAGGTAGTGGCGTGAGATGTCGGTCGGAGCGATCTCGATGGAAACACGCTCGGTAATCTCCAGGCCGTAGCCCTCGAGCCCCACGAACTTGCGTGGATTGTTGGTCATCATGCGCAGCTTGACCACGCCGAGTTCCGACAGGATCTGCGCGCCGATTCCGTAGTCGCGCTGGTCGGCCTTGAATCCGAGCGATTCGTTCGCCTCCACCGTGTCCTGGCCTTCATCCTGAAGCGCATAGGCGCGGATCTTGTGGACAAGGCCGATGCCACGGCCTTCCTGGCGCAGATACAGCAACACGCCCGTACCTTCCTTGACGATTCTCTCAAGCGCAGCATCGAGCTGCTCGCCGCAATCACAGCGGCGCGAACCAAAGATGTCGCCGGTCAGGCACTGAGAGTGAACCCGCACCAGGACCGGCTCGCCCTTGCGGACATCGCCGTGGACGAGTGCTACATGCTGCTCGCCATCCACCCCGCTCTCGAACGCATGGATGCGGAAGGCGCCCGCGCGCGTGGGCAGATTCGCCTCGGCGATCTTCCGCACCAGACGTTCGTTCTTCATCCGGTACTGGATGAGATCGCGGATGGTGATCATGCGGATGTTGTGTTCGGCGCAGAAGACCTCGAGCTGAGGTACCCGCGCCATGGTGCCGTCGGGCGCCATGATTTCGCAGATCACTCCGGCGGGCTTCAGGCCCGCGAGCCGCGCGAGGTCAACGGCTGCTTCGGTCTGTCCGGCGCGAACGAGGACGCCGCCATC
>JBDSLN010000219.1:0-6865 GCA_039916365.1 Vicinamibacteria bacterium | reverse complement strand
TGCGAGTTGATGCGGCGGTAAGCGCGATTCGCCTGGGCGCGTTTGCCAGCGTTCTTGTCGCTCCATTTCTGTTTGGCGCCGTCGAGCGTTCCATCTGGATTCCGCTGTGTGAGTTGTGGATCGCGCTTGGCATCATCTCGTTCAGGCTGACGTCCGCGGATCCGTCACGTAGGAGGTCTTCAGGCGATCCCGCTTTTCTGGCGCTGCTTCCCGTTCACATTCTTTTCCTGATCCAGCTCTGCCCGTTGCCCGTTTTTGTCCTGCGCTTCATTTCGCCAGGGTCGTACGCCGCCTACGTCCTGCCCGATCTACATGACGGGAAATGGCATCCGATCTCTGTGTCGATTGGAGCCACACTCGAGGCTTGGATCTATGTCGCGGGCCTTGAGGGTCTTTTCTTCTGCCTCAGCGGAGCATCGCGTGATGGCCGCCGCAGGATGCTTTGCGCGATCGCCGTCGCCAGCCTCGCCCTCGGGGCCGAGGGTCTCTGGCAATCGCGATCTGCCCATCCAGACTGGCTCTACGCGCGCGTTCCGATCTTTGCGCCCGTCGGGCTGCAAAACTCAACATTCGGCCCGTATTTCAACCGGAATCATTTCGCCACCATTACTGCCTTAGGAGCCGCTCTATGCGCGGGCCTTGCCGCCACCCGCGTCCAACTTGAGCGCGGCCGGTCCTTGCTGCAGGATCAGACGAGCCTCGCGTGGGTCGTGTCATGGGCAGGCGCTTCCGGGTTCCTCCTGCTGACGACCGCCGCTTCCGGATCGAGGTCCGGATTGCTTGCCGCACTTTTCGGGGTCAGCGTGGTCCTCGTCCGCAAATTTGAACGACGGCATTTACTGGCGTCACTGACGATCATTCTTGGATTGTCCGTCGCTCTGCTGCTGACCGGAGCCTTTGCGATTGAACGTCTTGCGAACTCCACCATCGTCGCCAGCCGAGTGCCCGCATGGATGGACATCGTGACGGTGTTGCGGTTTTTCCCGGCGTTTGGCTCAGGAATTGGCGCGTTCTCCGCAGCGTACTGGCCCTATCAGATGAACGTCCGCTACGAAGTCTGGCTCCACGCCCACAATGACTACCTTGAATGGATCATTGAAGGCGGTTTGCTCGGGTTGATCGTCCTTTTTGTCGTCGTCCGCCGCCTCCGTCGGTCAGTGCTGATCGAGGCCGCCGGACGCGAACCCTTGCTGGCGGCCGTATCTGCCTTCGCGCTCCAGGCCTTCTTCGACTTCCCCGCGCGGATCCCTGCCAATGCCGCACTTTTCGTGTGCGTGCTCGCTCTAACAACCACGCGGGACGGCTGGCGCGACCAGCCCACGACTAGCCCGGGTTCCACAGTGGGGAGTCAAAAGTAATTTTCGTGGGGCTGGTTTCTGTGATAAGTCGTTGAGTTGCTTGGAAGGGGTTTCGGAGACGGGCACGGAGCACCCAGCGGAACTTGAGCTAGCTGTTCGTCATGCCGCGCATCGGAAGGCACTGGCCAGTACTCGCAGTCGATCGGCCTACGCTTAGACGGAGGTTCAATCCCTCAAACAAAAAGACCGGCCCCTAAGGGCCGGTCGTACGACACCGCCAAGAAAGACTAGCGGGTGCTGCAGGTCAGACCGACGATGCGGTTCAGATCGGCCGCGCTCCCAAGCGGGTTGAGGACGCAAGGCACGCCATTGGCGTTGCCACTGCAGGCATTCGAGAATGTCGAGGGAAGCGGACCGGCAATTGAGGACTGAGGAGCCGCGTTCGCGAAAATGGTAACGCTGGCGCTGCAGACGATCGAGAAGACTCGAGTTCCGCTCACTCGTCCCAGATTTCCGCCTATGGTAGAAACGACATCGGCGGTACAGAAGCGACCGCCAACCGAAGGATCAGCAGGAGCGTCCGGCGAAACAACGACAGTCAGACTGCAGACGGGAGCAGGTGTCGGGACAGGAGTCGGCGTGGGAGTCACAGGTGGCACGGGAGTAGCTGTCGGTGCCGGAGTTGGACTGGGGTTGTCGGTGGCAACCTTGACCGC
Source organism: Vicinamibacteria bacterium (assembly GCA_039916365.1). Taxonomy (GTDB): domain Bacteria; phylum Acidobacteriota; class Vicinamibacteria; order Fen-336; family JAGNNV01; genus JAGNNV01. Next base: position 4,851 of record JBDSLN010000219.1, on the reverse strand, counting down.
GACACCGGCCAAAGCAACACCAGCGACGATGGCTGCGATCACGCCCGCACCGAGGGCCGCGCCTGCGATGCCCCCGAAGCCCGCGAGTGAACCTGCGGCCGCGCCGGAAGCAGAAAGGACGGAGAGGGCACCACTAGGAGTTCCGACCGGAGCCAGCTTGCCGTCGCACTCAGTAGCACCGCTCACCACCTTGACCGTATGCTCGGGTGACTTGGTTTCCGCGAAATCGGACGAGGTGATCTGGATGTAGTAGTTGATCGTCTCAATGCCGCCATCCTTGTTCACCTTCGGGATGAACGCCCTGTGTGTCCGTCCACCTGCAACCGCGGGTTCGATCTTTTCAAACTCGGTGTAGAACCACTCCGGACTGAGATTCGATTGGAAGTAGAGGCGACCGTTGACCACCGACGACAGCGGTTCGAACGTCGCTTCAATCAGCGTGAACTCGCCTTCGGTGATGCAGTCAGCCGCATCATGGGTGATGGTCGCCGCGCCACCCGGAACCGGAGCCTGCTGCATTCCAAAAGAAGACAGCTCGATGTTCGCCATCGCCACCTTGCCGGAGAACACATCGATTGACAGAGGCGCACGGGAAATGGAGACGCCCCCGCGACCTGGGCTCGAGACAACATAGGACCCCGCTGGAAGCGCCGCAGTAAACGATCCGTCAGCGCTGGACTTCACGGCGAAAGACTTGCCGGAGTCGATGTTGACGAGGGTGAGCGAGAGACCTTCAAGAGCTCGACCGTCTTTCGACACAGTGCCCTTCACGGTGCCGCTGGTGGTAACCGTCGCACCCGATGGCATTGCCAACGCCAGCGAGAGGAACACACCCAAAAATTTCTTGATAGTCAAAGCCTCAACCCTCCAAAAACCCGACAAAATCGCGACCTAGGTACAACACAACACGGGATACACGGGAGCGTACACGAATTCCGGCCCTACTGGCAAGGAACGCTACTCTATTTCTCTTGCGGCCACCAGGAGAAACCCGGTTGCGAAGCCGACAAAAATTGCGATTTGAAGATTTCCCGTGCGGTCGGGAAACACCGGAGCGTTGGGAATATCCGCAGGTCGGATGAGCAGAACGGTGCGGTCCATGACTGCGTTCTCGACACTTGCTTCTTTTCCGCGGCCAGACAAGGCGGGCGCGCTGTCGTTCGAGGTGTCGGCATCTCTCTTGAGGGTCTGGTACTGGGGAGACTTATCGCGGAGCGAAGACATCTCCGCCTGAGCGGCGCTCACCGCACCAGCGGCCACCGACTCCTGGCGCGACGCTGCCTCGTAGGAGGCTTCGACGCCGTGGACAAACCCCTTCGCTTCGTTGGCAAGCGAGGAGCGCAGGCTCTGAATGCGCGAGTCGAGTCCGACTATATCCGGGTGCCTGGGTCCCAGGCTCTGGTCAAGTTCGTTCTTACGCAGTTCGATGTCCACGAGGTCCTTGCGCATGGCCTGCAAGGTCGAGTTGGTCGCCAGCTCGGGCAGCGACAACAGTTCAGACGGGGTGAGACGAAGGAGCTGATCGAGGTAGGCCTTCTTTGACGCACGATCGCCGCGAGCCTCGAGGAGCTGGGCGCTCGCCTGCGCCAGCCGGCCTTCGACCAGACGCTGCCTTGCTTCAAGATTTGAGCTTCCGCTTCCGTCCTCGTAAGAACGCGGAGCTTCAAATGAAGACCGTGCTTGCTCCTGCCCTGCCCGTAAGCGCGCTTCCAGCCACTTGGTGGCGTCGGTCGACTGGTCGGAACGATTGCTTCGTGACTCGTCCACACACGTCTGGGCAAGACCGTTCGCGGCCACCGCCGCGAACTTGGGATCGTACGCGCGGAAGACCAGGTCCACCAGCGTCGTTCGCGGGATGGGCCGCACGGTCACGCGGGATTTGAACGCCGCCACGGCGGGCGCCACGGCCATGCCCGCCGAGAACTCGTCGGGCCGGTCGAACAGCCTGGTTCGGATGAGTTCGATCGGCGAACGCATCGATCCCGTCCCTAGCTCGGCCGAATTCGCGAAGTCGTAGCGCTCGACCACCTTCGTAAGCAGGGTCCTCCCCACCAGAATCCGGTACTGGGTCTCGATCCACTCGGGCGTGATGGTGTTCACCACGTCGTTACCGGAGGGCAAATCCGGACGGCGCTTCTGGATCTGTATCTGCGCCACGGCTTCGTACCGCGGTCGGGCGGTGTAGTTGTAGGCGGTGGCAAGGATGAGGGACACCATCACGCACGCCGCGATCAGCCGCCAGCTATGCCGGAGAGTGCGAGTGAACTTGACCCGCTCCGACGTCGACTCGGGTTCGTTCTGGAATTCTGGGCCCGGCTTCACTCGCGGATCGGCGGAGAAAACAGCACGAAGCGCGCCCTTCGCGGACCCGATCGGGAGGACCGCCGGAGGTTCTCAGACATGGAGACGGATCGGAACGCAACGACTCAAAAAAACCTCTCGCCCACATTCAACGTGTCGCCCGGCTTGAGGAGGTCGGTCAACTGGGCCTTGATCTCCCGGCGTTTACCGCTCTCAAAGCGAACGATCTTGAGACGCTTCATCGAACCGCGTTCGGAGACGCCCCCCGCGAGCTGGAGGGCATCCTGAACGGTCATGCCGTCCACGAACCTGAAGCTCGCAGCTCGCGCCGCCTGGCCGGTCACGAAGACTTGCGCGGCGCGTGGAACGTACACGATGTCGCCGCCCTCGAGCATGACGTTTTGCTCCGCGTTCCCCTTCATCAGCTCGCGAAAGCTTGCTCGGAACACGTCAGAGCCGGGCAGGGCACCGGGAGGAAGTTCATCGGGATCTGGGAGCCGCGCCACGTCGGACAAGCCGGGCACGATCGGCATCGAGGAGAACTGATCGATGGCCGCACGCTCGCTGCCTTGAGGCGGACGAGCCACCAAGAGCTCATGCCCCGCGTTTCCAGTCAGACCACCCGCGTCGGCGAGAAGAGCCAACAGGGAGCGATCGGAACGCAACGAAAAAATACCCGGCTTCACGACTTCGCCCAGAACCAGCACCGGCCGCGATCGGTATTCTTTCACGCGGACGGACACCTCGGGGCGCTTCAAGAACCCAGCGCCCAGTTGCGTCTGGAGCTTCTTTGCCAGATCGCTGGGCGTGAGGCCGGCGGCTTCGACGCGACCGATCAGGGGGTAGTTGATTCCCCCGTCCTTGTCGATTACGAAATCTGCCGACAAAGAGGGCTGCCCCAGAACCACGACGTCGATGACGTCGGCAGCTCTAAGCGCATTTGGATCCGAAGTCTGAGCTCCGAGCGGCGCAACGAGAATCGCAAAAAACAAAATAGAACAAAAGGTTGACAGCTTCATGAATGGTCTATTCTCGTTGGGGATTCGCTTCAACGTCAACTTGCGATCGAGACCTCGCGGCGCCTACCCCCTTCACGCCCAGTCGACGACGAAGTCCCGCCCGGTGGACAGGAGTCTGATCCGTTCTGCCGCGCAGACTCCTAGATGGTCTCACCGTGCTTTCCCGGCTGAATGCTGGCCAGGCGACCCGGAATCTGCGCGGCCATTGACCGAATTCGATCAACGTGAACGCCGCGGCGAACTGCGATCATCCGCGCGACAATGCTGACCGCGATTTCCTCTGGAGTCTCGGCCCCGATCTCCACCCCCACCGGTGTCTCAATGCGTGCCAGGTCGTCCGAAGAAAAGCCGCGTTCAATCAAATCCGTAAAGACATGGACCATCTTCGCCTTGGAGCCGAGCAAACCGAGGAACCGGGGAGCGCGCGGAAGGCACGATGCAATGGCGGTCGCGTCACCCTTGTGCCCGCGCGTCACGACCACGACGTAGGAGCGAGGCGTGATTCCCAGAACCTCGGCGCACGTTTCGAATGCGGCGGCCACCACGCGCGCGCCCTCGGGGAAACGTTCGGGTGTCGCGTACTTCTCGCGGTCATCGAGCACGCTCACGCGAAAACCGGCGACCGCTGCCAGCGCGCAGAGGGGACGCGCCACGTGACCGGCGCCCAGAACGAAGAGATTTGGCGTTGCTTCAAGAGGCTCGATGAAGACTTCCATCCTGCCGCCGCACACCAGGCCTTCCTCACCTGCTTGCTCGGGCGTGAGGTCGTACGTCGTCAACGATGGCTTGCCGGACTCCATCGCTGTCTTCGCCCGACGCGCCATTTCAGCCTCCACGCATCCCCCGCCGATCGTTCCAAAGATCGTTCCGTCTTCCATCACCAGCATGCGGGCGCCGGGGCGTTGTGGAGTCGATCCCTGAGATCCGACCACGGTGACGAAGGCCGCCGAAACATCGCGTTCTATACACTCGGCTGCTTTCACAAGAAGATCAGCCCCGCGCGCGTGGCGCGGCGACGCCACGGGCTCGTGGCTCATTGCTCGAGGAGCGGAATCGAACCCGGTCTAAGCGCCACCACGCCCGACGCGAAACTGGCCACTTCGGCGGGAGTCATCACCACGTCACCGAACTTGCTGAAGTAACGCAGCTGTCGGCGGTAGCAGCGCGGTGTCGCCAGATCGAACGCGACGCACGAATCAATCGGCCGCGAATACACATGAACCGACACCACCGACTCATCCCCCACCACTGCAACCTGGTGAATGGTCTTCTCCGGGGTGACCGCGTTGACATGGCCGCCCCGGTCGCAGATTTCGACAAGCTGGCGCGAGAGGTTCAGCTCGCTGGCGCCCGCGATGCAGTCCAGCCCTTCGGTCATGTGCTGGCCTTCGGCCGCATTGCATCCCTGCCACTCGAAATTAGTCACCTCCGCGGTGCCACGGCTGACGATCATCCAGCCGAGTTGTCCGTTGTGGGTGTGAAGCGGAGTTTTCTGCCCTTTCTTCCAGCAAACCGCCATGACCTCGAACAG
>JBDSLN010000218.1:0-3519 GCA_039916365.1 Vicinamibacteria bacterium | reverse complement strand
TTTCGCCGGGGTGACGTGGTGTCCAATCGGCTTGGAGGCGACGGCGGTTCCGCGCGTCCGATTAGACTGCGCGCCTCTCATGCCAACACCCGCTGCCATACCTCTTCCTTTGAAGTGGGCGAAGGTCATCGATCAGACGCGTTGCATTGGATGCCACGCCTGTTCGACGGCCTGCAAGTCGGAGAACGACGTGCCGCTTTCGGTGCATCGGACCTACGTGAAGAACGTGGACATCGGTGTCTTTCCGACCGCTCGTCGCGCTTTCCAGGTCACGCGCTGCAATCAGTGCGAGAACCCGCCTTGCGTCACCGCCTGCCCAACCTCCGCCATGTTTCAGCGGAAGGATGGGATCGTGGATTTCGACAAGGACTGGTGCATTGGCTGCAAGGCCTGCATCGCGGCCTGCCCTTACGACGCGATCTTCATCAACCCGGCCGATCACACCGCCGAGAAATGCAACTTCTGCGCGCATCGTCTTGAAGTCGGGCTCGAGCCTGCGTGCGTGGTCGTCTGTCCGACTCAGGCAATCCTGGTTGGCGACATGAACGACCCGAACTCGAAGGTCGCCGGGATCATCAATCGCGAGGTGGTGCAGGTGCGGCGTCCCGAGAAGGACACGCGGCCGAAGCTCTTCTATAAGGGCGCGCATCAGGCGACGCTTGATCCTCTGGCCGCCGCTCGTCCTAAGGGCGGGATCTTCATGTGGAGCGAGCAGGCAGGGCGGCTGAGCGATAAGACGATCACTTCGGGGGTGGAGGTCCCTTCGACTTTGAGGCGAACGGACTCCGGCTCAGGGACCGTAGAGGTGACGGGGCGCAGCGAGTCTTGGATCCCGGTTGACGCGAACGGGCAACGGACCACGTCTTCAGCGGCCGCGGTTTTGTCTTACGACATTCCGCACAATCGTCCTTGGGATTGGCGTGTGTCGGCTTACACGTGGACGAAGGGCATCGCGGCCGGCGTCTATCTGGTTGCGGCGCTGAGCGACGTCGCGTCCGATACCGTTCTTTGGAACATGGCGATTCCGGTGATCTGCGGTTTCTTCCTGGCCTTGACCGGCGCGCTGCTGGTGTGGGACTTGAAGCAGCCGATGCGCTTCTACTACCTCTTCCTTCGTCCGCAGTGGAAGAGCTGGCTGGTGCGTGGCGCCGTGATCATCACCGCCTACGCCGCGATTCTGGCCGGGCACTTCTTCGCCGGCCCGACCGATCACCCCGACTGGAGCGAGCTGCTGCGCTACGCCGGGGTGCCGCTCGCGGCCTTGACCGCCGTCTACACCGCGTATCTCTTCGCGCAGGCGAAGGCGCGCGATCTCTGGCAGAACCCGCTGCTGCCCGCGCACTTCATTGTGCAGGCCTGCGTGGCCGGAGCTTCGGTGCTTGCTCTGGTTGAGCCGGGTCGCGGACAGCTTGGGCGAATTGTTGCCTACGCAACGTTGGCGCATCTGCTGATGGTTCTAGGTGACGTCACGTTGACCCATCCGACCGCTCATGCGCGTCTGGCCGCTCGGTCGATCACGCATGGCGAGTTCCAGCCGTACTTTGTGGCGGCGATGATGCTTTCTGTGGTGGGCCTCGCCACTCCGTGGATCGGAATGTTTGGTGCCGCCTGCTCCCTCTTCGGTCTTCTCGCCTGGGAACACGCGCACGTTCAGGCCGGACAATCGGTGCCCCTCGCATGAGTTCCAAGCGTTTTCCGATCGATGGTTCTGAGGCACGCGTGAGTGCTCGCAAGGCCGACACCGCGCGTCGTGGCGATGAGACGTTCTACCAAGGCCCAAGCGGCGGAGAGCTCGCGAACTTCCCTCCGAAGGAACGCTGGGACGACTGGGTCGAGCTTGACTCGAAGTCGTGGCCGCGTCGCAAAGAACTGCGGCAGATTCTGGTTCCGACCACCTGCTTCAACTGCGAGTCGGCCTGCGGATTGCTTGCCTACATCGACAAAGACACGATGCAGGTGCGGAAGTTCGAGGGCAATCCCGAGCATCCGGGTTCGCGCGGACGCAATTGCGCCAAAGGCCCGGCGACCATCAATCAGGTTCACGATCCCGATCGCATCCTCTATCCGTTGAAGCGGGTGGGGAAGCGCGGCGGTGGTCGTTTCGAGCGCGTGTCGTGGGACGAGGCGCTGAACGACATCGCCGGCCGCATCCGCAAGGCCATTGTTGACAAGCGTCCGAACGACGTGATGTATCACGTGGGACGTCCAGGTGAAGACGGCTACACCGAGCGCGTGTTGGCGGCGTGGGGGGTGGACGGCCACAACTCCCACACCAACATCTGTTCTTCCGCGGCGCGTGCCGGCTATCAGTTCTGGATGGGCTTCGATCGCCCGAGTCCCGATCACGCGAACGCCGACGTCATCCTTTTGATCAGCGCGCATCTCGAGTCGGGCCACTACTTCAACCCGCACGCGCAGCGCATCATGGACGGCAAGCAGGCGGGCGCCAAGCTGATTGTGATGGACGTTCGTCTGTCCAACACCGCCACCCATGCCGATCATTGGATCGCGCCCTACCCCGGTTCCGAGGCGGCCATCCTGCTCGCCATCGCCAGCTACATCATCGGCAAGAAGCGGCACAACGCCGAGTTCATGCGGAAGTTCTGGAACTGGGATGTGTATCTCGCCGCCGAGCGTCCTGATCTGCCGCGGACGTTTGAAGCGTTCGAGACCGCGATCGCTGAAGAGTACGCGTCGTACACCTTTGAGTTCGCCGAGAAGGAATCCGGCATTCCCGTCGACAAGCTGCGCGAGATAGCCGAAATCGTTTCGAAGGCCGGCACCAAGCTCGCCGCGCACAACTGGCGGTCGGCCGCGGCGGGTGCGGAAGGCGGATGGCAGGTCGCTCGTTGCCTCTTCTTCCTCAACTGCCTGCTTGGCGCCGTCGCCTGCGAAGGTGGTACCTACCCGAACACCTGGAACAAGTTCGTTCCCAAGCCGATGTACATGCCCCCGCATCCCAAGACGTGGAATGAACTCACGTGGCCCAAAGAGTTCCCCATGTCGATGTACGAGATGTCGATCTTACTGCCGCACTTCCTCCGCGAGGGCCGCGGCAAACTCGATGTCTACTTCACCCGCGTCTACAACGCGCTGTGGACGAATCCCGACGGTTTCTCGTGGATCGATCAGCTCACGAAGGAAGACTCGCCGATCGGACTTCACGTGGCGCTCTCTCCGTCATGGAGCGAGACGGCCTACTTCGCCGACTACGTCCTTCCCATGGGCGTGGGCAGCGAACGTCACGACCTTCATTCCTACGAGACGCAGGACGCGCAGTGGATCGGTTTCCGTCAGCCGGTGCTGAAGGAAGCGAAGCGTCGCATGGGCAAGGATGTGGCGGGCAGCGATACGCGCGCGTCGAATCCCGGCGAAGTCTGGGAAGAGAACGAGATGTGGATCGATCTGTCGTGGCGCATCGATCCGGATGGTTCGCTCGGCATCCGCAAGTTCTTCGAGTCGAAGAAGGCGGCGGGCCAGAAGCTGTCCATCGAGGAGTACTACAACCACATCTTCGAG